>NZ_JAGIQB010000043.1:0-60147 GCF_017815025.1 Cupriavidus phytohabitans | reverse complement strand
CCCAGTAATCGACTCGCTCGCGCGCACATAACCGTGAGAAATCAAAGCATTATGCGCGCCGCCAGCTCAAAGTTCGGCCTAGCAGGAAACGCATGATGTAGAAGCTTGTCGGGCTCTTCACGAACATCATGGCCGCGGAGATCAGGCCCCAGGTCACCATGATGCGTGCGATCCAGCGTCGCGCGCCCACGCGCAGGAGGATCAGGTTGCTGGGCACTTCGAACAGAAGGTAGCCGACAAAAAAGATGCCCGCCCCAAGCCCATAAATCGCATCGCTCAGGCCAAGGTCCTGCATCATCTGCAGCTTGGCGTAGCCGACATTGATGCGGTCGAGGTACGCGCACATATAGCAGAGGAACAGGAACGGCAATAACCGCCACATGACCTTTGCATAGGTAGCCGATTCGGTGGCGACATAAGGCGTCGCCACGCTCGTTGTGGTTTGCATGGGGTGTCTCCTTGGGGCTGTCTTTATCGATCTGGAGGCAGGCCGGCCCTGGCATTGCGCCACGGTGGGTTGGGGCCTGTTGCCGAGGCCACGTCAGTGCGGCCTCGGCGTGCGATGCTGGTGCTTAATCGAACATGTCTGGCTGGGTCACGCGCAGGTGGTCCCAGATCGGCTGGAAATGCAGCCAGCCGATGTAGTCGCTACCGACGTGCTCGCGGCTGTAGCGGGCGCGTTCGGGCGTTACCAGGCGGGGCGTAATGCCCGTCGCCTCGATCATCAGTTGCTGCTTGCAGCAACGTTCAAGGGCGATGAACCAGAAGGCCGCCGCTTCAATGCTGTGGCGGCTCGCCGTAAGCAGGCCGTGATTCTGGTGAATGGCCGCCTTGACGCCCTTGAAGGCGTTGGCCACCTTGTGGCCGCCTTTGACTTCGACGGCAACCTTGCCGGCCTCGTCGCCGATCACCACGTGATCCTCATAGAAGGCCGCTGCATCCTGCGTGATCGGGTCCAGTCCCTTGCCCAGCGAGGCAAACGCGGTGCCGTACTCGGTGTGCGCGTGGCACATGGCAACGATGTCCTGGTGCATCTCGTGCACCGCTGCATGCAGCACGAAGCCGGCGCGATTGACGGCGTAGTCGCCTTCGACCACACGGCCCTCGTGGTCGGCGCAGATGAGGTTCGAGATATTCACCTGTGCAAAGTGAACCGCCATCGGGTTGGTCCAGTACAACTCCGGATGCTCCGGGTCGCGCACCGTCAGGTGGCCGGCGAAGCCGTAGTCGAAACCTTCCAGCGCAAAGGCACGACAGGCCGCGACCAGGCGCTCCTTGCGATGCTGCCGCTCTTCGGCGGGCGTGGCGAATTTCGGAACCGACGGATAGATCAATCCCATCTGTTCTGGTTGGTAGATGGAGGTGCGCTCCTTGTCGTTGAAGACCTGCGGGGCGCGCTCGATTACTGCTGCCATGTCGACTCCTCGGGAGAAATGTGTAGGGACTGGTTGGTGTTCGCAGGACGCGCTTTTCATGTGCGGAAGGCCTGCGGTACGCCTTAATAGTCGTTGCCGGAGAGTTGGTTGACAAACGATGGGTGTTCATGAAAGCATGAACCTCATTCATGTATAAAAGCTCTGCCATGAGACGTGTTCCAAACTTTGTGCTGCTTCGCGCGTTCGAGGCAGCGGCGCGCCTGGAGAGCTTCACACTCGCCGCCAAGGAGCTTCACCTGACGCAATCGGCGATCAGCCACCAGGTCAAGGAGTTGGAGGAGTACTTCGGACGCAGGCTTTTTGACCGGCGCACGCGCCGCGTTGAGCTGACACCGGAAGGCAAGCGCCTGCAGGAAAGCCTGTCGCGTGTTTTCGATGTGATCGAGGCCGCTTGCAATGAGGTCGCGCTCGCGCCTCAATCGCAAGTGCTTGCGGTCTACTGCGCGCCCAGTTTTGCCGTGAAATGGCTCGGCCCTCGGTTGCCGCAGTTCATGCAGACGCATGGCGACACCACGATCCGGCTGTCGTCGGGGGCCGAAGCAATCGACCTGACGCGCGCCCGCGAAGTGGACGTTGCCATTACGTACGGTTCGGCGCATTCCCGCGCGGGCCTGATCGTTCGTCCCTTGGGAATGGAGCGCATCCTGCCGCTATGTTCGCCTTCGCTGATCGATGCAAACGAGCCCTTGCGCACGCAGATGGAAAAGCTTCCGCTGATTGATTCGCAACTGAGCCGGGTGACCTGGGCAGATTGGTTCGGTGCTAACGGCATGGTCTGCCCGACGCGACCGCGGGCGTCATTCGACCGGGGGGCGCTTGCCATCTCTGCAGCGGTCGATGGCATGGGCATCGCTTTGGAGAGCATCCGGCTGGCAGAGCGGGAGCTGTCAAAGGGCGACCTGGTTGCACTGGGCGAGGAGGAGTTCGCGCACATTGCGCGTGAGACCCATTTCCTTTCTTACCGGCAGAACGAAGCGCATTTGCACAAGGTCACCGCATTCGTTCAGTGGCTGCTGGAACAGCTTGACGTGCAAGATCGTGCGTAGCGCTTTTCTCGTGCTCATTTCCTTGAATCACCTTGAGGCCATCGAGAACCTAGGGTGCCATGAAACGCTATCTGGACGACGGGCCAAAAGTGGAGCTCGTGAGGCCGATCAGATCCGGCTTTATGAATTACTGGCTGCCAACCAAGCGCTGATGACCGTCTACGTGCTCAAGGACGATCTCAAGACGCTTTGGACATACCGGCATCCCGGCTATGCCCGACGCTTCTGGCAAGGGTGGTACGAGCGCGCAATGGCCAGCGGCATCGCAACCGGATCAAGGTCATCAAACGGATGGCCTATGGCTTCCGTGATGACCACTACTTCTTCCTGAAGATCCGGGCGGCCTTCCCCGGAAATCGGTGAAGACAGGGCGCACCTACTTGGGGGGTGAAAATCCCCTACAGACTCGGTAAGGGGAAGTGTTAGCCAGAGGCAAGGGGCGTATCTTGGTCGCAGGCCATGATTGACTCTGTCTTGATCGCCCAAAGCGCATGCGTTGAACGCAGCCAGATTTGAACATAACGCCCGATCTGGCTCGTTCGGTGCCGCAGCCGTCAGGCGCCGCTTCATCGAGCCGCAAGGACGGTTTGCCAAAGAACCATTGCGCCAATGTTCAAGGCGACGACACCCCAGAAGGCGACTTGAAACTCCCGCTTCCTATTCTTGTGTCGAAGACGGTGCTGGGCGGAAAGCGCGCCTGGCCAACCGCCGCAGAGCGCAAGCAGATGCAGGGTGGCCTCAGGCGTGCGCCAGGCGTTTCGACTGGCTCGCGTCTTGTCGTCGGCATAGGCGAAGAACGTGATGATGCTGGCCAGGAAGCTGACAATGCCGGCCTGTCGAGGGAAGTAACCAGCAAAGGCGCCGCCGACGATGAGCCCCAAGGCCAGCAGACCGGCAAGTATTGGCAAGAGGCTTGCGTTGGACCGGGACTTCGGTGCGCCGACTATGGCGACGTTCAGCGCCTGAACCCGGCCGTCCTTCCCTTTACCGAATTCGAAGCTCACGCGATCGCCAGGCTTGGGCGTGACGGTGCGTGTTTGTAGCGCCGTGACGTGGAAAAAGACATCTTTCGTGTCCGCATGGACGTCGATAAACCCGAAGCCCTTGTCTGCATGCCATGTCTTGACCCGACCTGCTTTTTTCATGGTTCTCGTCTGTAATGCTGGAGGTCCGAGTTTAAGGGATTAGGCGAGGCCAGGTCATTGCGGGTTACTGGACTCGCCAGCAGCCGAACGCCGACTGCTCTGCCACCCGTAGTCAGTGGGGTGTTGGTCTGATGCAACCCGCCTTGTATATTAAATCGGGTAGATTTGTCGTGAGCGGAATGCCGCGGCAATGACGTGAAGAACAACAACAGGTAGAGACATGGGTCGCAGGAGAAAGGAGCCGTCGCTTAGCAAGGTATTGATGGATGCGCCATGGTGGGTATCCCTCGCACTGGCCGTGGGCGCCTACATCGTGTTTCGTGGGGTCTTGCCAGCGATATTCGCGTCGAGTCCGGTGTTGAGGGGCATTTCCGTATTGAGCCAGTCCTTAGCCTGGGTTCCAACCGCCCTGTTTGGATTTCTGGGGGTGTTGTCATACCTCCGTGCGCGAAGTAGGGCAGGGGCAGGGCAGCAGGATGCCCCAATCAGGACCCGGCGCTTCCGCGCGAGCCGCCCCACGTTGTCGCCCCTGCCACCCTCCAGGTATTCCGGCACGCCTGCCGATTCAAAGGAGGCCGGCGGCGCGCCAGCGCAGACAGTACCAACGTCCGAGAAGCCAGAAATCAATAGCTGGACGCTAGATGCCCTCAAATTGCTGGAGTGGAAGCGATTTGAGTTGCTGTGTGTCGGGTATTACGAGGCGATGGGGTTCGTGGTCAAGACCGTCCCCCACGGCCCCGATGGTGGCATCGATGCAACCTTGTACAAGGCGGGCCTGGATGTTCCTGTAGCTGTGGTGCAATGCAAAGCATGGAGCAAGCCGGTGAAAGTGGAGCAGGTTCGCGCACTTGCCGGTGTCATGCATGAACACAAGGTGCGTAGGGGCGTCTTCTGGTCGTTGTCTGGCTATGTCGGCCGACCGGTAACGGAGTCGGCAGAGCGGGCCGGCATTCAGTTGCTCGATGGTGCGGGGGTTATCGAGCGAATTCTCGCACTCGATCCGCACAGGCAGAGGACGTTGCTGGCACAGGCCTTTCGGGGGGACTACCGAACGCCGACATGCGCAGCATGCGGAGTTAAGATGGTCGAGCGCAAAGGGCCAACCGGCGCATTCTGGGGTTGTCAAAATTACCCCGCTTGCAGGGTCAAGCTTTCACGCAACACCTAAGCACCCACGCGGGCTTGCCGGCCACAAAGGCTTAACTGGCCTGGCCTATCCCAACCCGGTCTTTTACAACCAGGCTGGTAGTTGAACCTTTCGCTGTTCGGGTTAGAGCGTGCGTTGTTTAGTGCGCGGTGCGGTCGACGTTCCGATCGTTGCGCTAACCGAAGGGGCCGCCCCGAGGCACTTGCCGCCGCCTAGGATGCGGCGGCAATCATCTTCAATACCGCCCCGGCAAGCTCTCCTTCTGCGTCTCCCAGATAGTCCACCGCATCGAAGTGGTGACCTCGTGCCTGCACTACCACTTCGGCTTCGATGCCTTGCTCGCGCAGCAGCGCGGCGTATTGCGCCTGCAATCGGTGGTACTCGTCCGATTCATCTCCCCCGACGGTAAGGATCATCGGCAGCCTGGCGGTCGGGAGGTGATAGACCGGGCTGTACGCCGCCACGTCCGCCGGCGTCAGGCGGACGACCTTGTTGAGATAGCACAGCCGGATCGGTTCCAGGTCATACAAGCCGCTGATAGCGCACCCTCCCTTGACCAGGTCGGCGGGCACGCCGAACTGTTCCCAGTGCGTACCAGCCATGGTGGCGGTGAGATGCCCGCCGGCGGAGTGTCCCGAGACAAAGATGCGGTCCCCGTCAAAGCCCAATGCCTCTGCCTGCCGGTATAGCCAGGCCAGCGCCTCCTGATTGTCACGCACGATCGCCGCCATGGGCACGTCGGGCGCGAGCCGGTAATTGACCACCGCTACGTTGATGTCGCGCCGCAGATACGGCGCAGCCACGTAGCTGAAGTCCGATTTGTCGAGGGATTGCCAGTATCCTCCGTGGATAAAAACCAGCAAGGGGCGCCTGGGGGTGGCTGCGGGAAAGAAGTCCAGTGATTGCTTGGGGTCGTCGCCATATGCCAGGTCTTCCCTGACCGGATGGCTGGCTCGAAACCCGCGACTGTCCCTGGCCCACCGGTCGAAGATGGCCTGGTAGCCGGGGATGCCGCCCCTGACGTTGTACTGCTTGTCCAGGCACTCCTGATTGAAGTTTCGATACACTGACATTACATTTGGCTCCGAACTGTCGGGCCGGTACGCACACCGGCTCCTTTGTGAAATGGCGACGCGTGCTCACGTCAGATCCCACGATACTGTTCGGTGCCTTGCCATGCGCACCGGCAGATGACACTTGATGTCTCGGAGACGCCATGTTCGGAAAAAGTGAAAACCGCGACGACTACCAGCACATCGAACGGCCGGTAGGCGGCATGGCGCGCACGCTGCCTGACCGCTTCTATATCGATTACCACTCGCACCCGCGAGCGCAGCTCATCTACGCCTACAGCGGCGCGATCCTCGTCGACACTGAAATGGGTTCCTGGGTGGTACCGCCCCAGCGCGCCGTCTGGGTGCCATGTGACATGCGACACGCCATGCAGACGTGCGGCAACGTCGAAATGCGCACGGTCTACGTCCGGCAGGACGCCGTTCCGGGCGAGCTGACCACGTGCTGCGTGGTGGCGGTGCCGCCCCTCCTGCGCGAAATCATCTCCGAAATGGTGCGCATGCCTGTCGATTACGATGAAGCCGGACGCGACGGTCTGGTGGCAAGACTGCTGCTGCAGGAGATGCGCCCGCTGTCGGTTGTGCCGCTGCACTTGCCCATGCCACAGGATGCGCGTTTAGCCAGGATCTGCGCGCGCATCGTCGCCGATCCTTCCGACGAGACCTCGGTCGAAGCGTGGAGCCAGTCAGTCGGCGCAAGCGAACGCACCATCATCCGGCTGTTCCCGGAACAGACTGGCATGACCTTCAGCCGCTGGAAGCAGCAGGCGCGCCTGATGGCGGCGGTACGCCTGCTGGCTGAAGGCCGTCCGGTGATCGACATTGCGCTGCAGCTAGGTTACGAAAGCCCCAGCGCATTCACCGCAATGTTCCGGCGCGCATTGGGCATGACACCAACGGAATACTTTCGCGATACGGCACTCCGATAACGCAGGCCCGGGCATCCCAGATCTGGCGTCTGCGCGATAGCGCCTGTCATCCCCGCGGAGGACAGCGGGTAGGAGGGGGAGCACAGTGAAGGTGGCGAATCTGCCGTGCAACACATGTACGGCGGCGCCTTCGCCATTGCTCACAAGGAACCTCCATGTCTGTCATCGATCGCCTCGCCGAGGCAGGAATCGTGCTGCCCTCGCCAGTCTTGCCCAACGCTCTGTTCGTTCCCTACACCCTGCATCGTGGCGTCCTGACAGTATCAGGACAATTGCCGCTGCGGGATGGCAAGCCCGTGTATGCCGGCAGTGTGCCTGCCGAAGTGCCCCTTGACAGCGCGCGCGACGCCGCACGCCTCTGCCTGGCCAACGTGCTGGGCTGGGTGGCGGCCGCTACCGACGGCGAACTCGACCGCGTTCGGTCGGTACTGCGCCTTGGCGGCTTTGTCTCGACTTCAGCCGGCTTTCACGACGCACCAGCCGTGATCAATGCCGCGTCGGAACTCATTAACTTCATATTTGCGGATCAAGGCCGGCATGCGCGCATTGCCATCGGCGTGGCAAGCCTCCCCTTTGGCGCGCCCGTTGAGATCGAGGCAAGCTTTGCCATCGACACCGACGCATGATCATGGCAAGCCGAAGCGGATACGCCGACGTGCTGGTCGGCCTGCAGTACGGCGATGAAGGCAAGGCGCGGGTGGTTGACCATATTGCCGGCGACTATGACATCGTGGCGCGCTTCAATGGCGGCGCGAACGCCGGTCATACCATCGCGACGCCGCAGGGCGCGGTACGCCTGCGGCAAGTGCCCTCCGCGGTGTTGCATCCTGCCGTGTCCCTGTATATCGGTTCCGGCTGCGCGATCGGCCTGGCGCAGTTGGCAGAGGAAATCGCGATGCTCGCGGCACTTGGCATCCAGTTGCAAGGCCGTCTGGCGATCAGCGACCGTTGTTTGGTGGTCCAGCCACTGCACGTTGCGCGTGATCGTGCGCACGGTGCATCGATCGGCACCACCGGCAATGGCATCGGCCCTTGCTACGCCGACCATGCGCTACGGGCCCGCGGCATCGAACGCACATCGTTCCAGTTGCGGGACCTGATACAGGACAGCGGGGCCGTAATCCGGCAGATGGCAGTGGCTGCTGCGCGCGGTGGCGATCCGTTGGATGCCGCCGCATTGGAGGCCATGCGCGCGGCTTGGGCGCTGGTCAGCGACTACGTCATATCGGATCCCGGCTACCTTGCACGACGCGTGGCACAGGGCGCGCGCGTGCTGTTCGAAGGCGCACAGTCGGTCATGCTGGACATGACGCACGGCGAGCAGCCGTGGGTAACCGCCAGCCATACCGTGCCGGCGTATGCCTATGTCGGCGGCGACTTGCCATGTCGCTACCACCGAAAGACCATCGGCGTCGCCAAGGCAATCGTCTCTCGCGTGGGCGCGGGGCGCTTCCCGTCCGAACTGGGTGCGCAGCGGTCTGCCAAGTATTGCGCTGACGCCGCGCACAATGGCCTCGGTCGCGAGCAGGAGGCATCGACACATGACCCCATGGCGCTCCTGGCCGGCGGCGAGCCGTTCCACATCGGCATGGCCATCCGGATGCTGACTGGCGAATATGGCACGGGCACTGGCCGGCCTCGGCGCATAGGACTGCTCGACATCGGGCAGTTGCGTCGCACCGTACAGCAGCACGGCGTGGACGAGCTTTTCCTCAACAAGTGTGATGCGCTGGCGCTGTTCGCGCAGACGCGTGATCCCGCCATCGTGGTCGTTGACGACGAAGGCCCGGAAGGCGCTACGCGGCGATTCCCTGCTTTTGCCGTCGATGCACTTCCGAACCATTCGGCCGATCCGCTTCCACCACAGCTGGACGCGCTGCTGCGCTGGCTGGCCGACACGCTGGGTTGCCGCCTGCGCGGCGTCGGCCTGGGCCCGGCTCGCGAGCAGATGCGGCTGCTGGCGTGAGCACAAATCCTTCCATCCTGAGGCAGACATGACAGATATGAGAGATAAAACACCAGACTACCTGGATCCCGAAATGCGCCGGACCGACCTGGCGTGGACCGACTGGCCCGCGATCGAGGCGTTCCTGCGCGACGAGCTGATTTGCCGCGTTGGCGTCCATGACACGCCCTATCCCTACGTCACGGCACAGAGCTTTACTTTTACCGGCGACGCCTTCCTGATCCACAGCTCGCGCTTTGGCAAGCTCGCCGCGGCAATCCGCGCCGACCCGCACGTCACCATTGAGATCGACCGCCCAGTGGCTTTGCTGAAGGCTCCTAAGGGCCAGAACACCAGCCTCGAGTACTACAGCGTCATCGCCCGCTGCATGGCAACGGTGCGCGACCAAACCGAGGAGATACGTGCGCACCAGTACGTCGCGCTCGACAAGTTCAGGCCGGAGAAGGACTACACTCCCATCGAGGACGGCGCAGCCAACCAGATCGTGGCTTACCGTTGCGAGATCCGCTCCTTGTCAGCGAAGAAACGCATCCTCGCCGATGGGCAATACTCGCCGCCAGGCCAGCCGCGCGCCCCTTATCTGCGCTATGCCTTCCCCGCCGGCGCGGCGTTGTCATCGCTGCCAGAAGACGCCTTCGACCCGCGTCGCTTCGCCAATCGCTGATCCTCTCCGCGCGGCCCTGCCAACGGGCCAACGGCACGCGACCGCTCGCGTGCCATCTTCGTCTCGGCTTCTCACTCCATTTTTCTCGTTTGCCGTTGCTGGTAGCCGCCGCTGTCGGGCGGGTACGCGTATGCGCCGTTGGCGCATTTGCCGCACCACGCTGGTTGGCGCCCCGGCGACAGTGCTTGTCATCCGCGCGAGGGCAGCGCAAGGGCCGACGCGCGACAGTAGCGCAAGACATGCCGCATGGCGATGTTGCGCGCGCCGGCACGCTCGGATGCCGGCCCATACAAGACAGGAGACAAGATGAAACTGACCCCGATGGAACTGATGCGGGTCCGCGTCGGCGACCGGCTGGAGCGGCTGCCCGTATGCGGCTATCACCGCTTCTTATTCATGGTGATTGCGATGGCATTCTTTTTCGACAACTTAGACCTGGCCATGATGACGTACTTGCTCGGATCGATCCGCACGGAGTTCGGCCTCACCAGCGCACAGGCCGGCATGCTGGGCAGTGCGAGCTTTGTCGGCATGGCCATCGGCGCGCTCAGCTCGGGCATGCTCGCCGACCGCTTCGGCCGCAAGCCGGTGTTCCAGGTCAGCATGATTGTCTGGGGCGTGGGCAGCTTCCTGTGTTCAACTGCGAATGACCCGGTCACGCTCGGTATCTATCGCCTGCTGCTCGGCGTGGGTATGGGCATGGAACTGCCCCTGGCGCAGACGCTGCTGTCCGAGTTCATCCCCGCGCGTCAGCGTGGGAAGTATCTGGCGCTGATGGATGGTAACTGGCCGATTGCCTTTATCTGCGCGGGATTGATGTCGTACTACGTGCTATCGGCGTACAGCTGGCGCACCATGTTCCTGCTCGGCGCGGTGCCGGCGCTGTTCCTGTTCGTGGTGCGGCGCTATGTCCCAGAATCTCCGCGTTGGCTCGAATCGAAAGGCCGCCACGAAGAGGCCTCGGCACTTGTTGCGCGGATCGAGGCCACCGTGATGCGCCGCATGAAGCTGTCTTCGTTGCCTGAAGCAGAGCCCAAAGTCGTCAGCGCGGATGCAGAAGTGTTCGGCGTCAAGGTGCTGTGGTCGCCCGAGTACCGCAACCGCACGCTAACGGTGTGGGGATTGTGGTTCTTTGCCTTGCTCGGCTTCTACGGCCTCAATACCTGGATCGGCGCGCTGTTGCAACAGACCGGCATGGGCGTGACCAAGTCGGTCCTCTATACCGTCTATATCTCGATCGGCGGCATCCCGGGCTTTCTGTGCGCGGCCTGGGCGGTGGAGCATTGGGGCCGCAAGCCGGCATGCGTGATCACGCTGGTCGGCGGCGCCGTGATGGCCTTCGTCTACGGCCGCGTCGCTGGCATGAGCCCGGAACCGATGGCGCTCTTCCTCGCCGGCGGCCTGATGCAGTTCTTCATGTTCGGCATGTGGGCCGTGCTCTATACCTATACACCGGAGCTATATCCGACGCGCGCTCGCGCCACGGGCTGCGGCATGGCGTCCACGGTCGGCCGCTTCGGATCGCTAATCGGCCCGACGCTGGTCGGTGTGGTGCTTCCGCTAGCAGGACAGGCCGGCGTGTTCGCGTTGGGCGCCGCCTGCTTCCTGGCCGCGGCGATCATCGTCTATTGCTTCGGCATCGAGACGCGCGGCGAATCGCTTGAGACGATCTCGGCCCATTAACCGGCGCCACTACGCACAAACGAACCGCAGCCCGAGGAATCATGGCCGCCTACCGCCCCAATTCCGGAAGATAGCGGCCAAAGCTCCGCCAGCAACCCATCGCCGTCGTCTCACGGCAAGTCGCTCACAAGGATGGCGGCCGACGTCGAGTGCTCGGACGGCGATGCGGAGGTATGGCGCCATGACAAAATTACACTGGATAAGCAAGAGTCGATGAACTGGACGTTGGACCGGCGGATGGCGATTCAGAGTGAGATTGACTGCCTTGCGAGATAGGTAGGACAGCGTCGTCCGAATCGAGGCGTATCGCGGATTAGCAAGGCTGCAGCGTTCGTCGATGCCTGACGCCGGTAGGCGAAGGAGTCCCTTTAGATTGGTAGCTTCATCGCCTTCGTTCGCAGTCGTTATCGCGCTCGTGAACAGTTCGTCGCATCAGAGTGCGTTGACGGGGATTTTAAGATATCGCTTACCGTTCGTCTCAGGAGAGGGTAGCTCTCCCGCCCGCATGTTGACCTGCACGGACGGCAGGATCAGGGCGGGCATCGGGAGCGCGGCGTCACGCTCCTGGCGCATCACGACGAATTCCTCCTCGCCGATGCCATCGCGCACATGGATATTGTTCGCGCGTTGGTGAGCTACCGTGGTCACGTAGCTGAGCTCCCTGCCGCCAGGCAGATAGTCGTGGCACAGCCGGCGGCCATGGAGCGCTTGTTGACGATGATGGTCTTGGCCTTGTACGCCTCCAGGATCGGCATGCCCGCGATCGGCGACTTGGGATCGGTCTTGGCCGCCGGGTTGACCACGTCGTTGGCACCCAGCACCAGCACCACGTCGGCCTGGCCGAACTCGCTGTTGATGTCTTCCATCTCGAAGACCTGGTCGTACGGCACCTCGGCCTCGGCCAGCAGCACGTTCATGTGGCCCGGCATGCGGCCCGCCACCGGGTGGATCGCGTATTTCACGGTCACGCCCTTGCCCGAGAGCGCTTCGGTCAGCTCCTTGAGCGCATGCTGGGCCCGCGCGACCACGGCCCCCGGCTTCATCTGTGCCAGTTCCGCGTCGTCCGGCGCGCGCACCTTGAGCACCAGCTGGGCTCCCAGCGCTTCGGCAGCGGTGCCGATGGTGGCGCTGACCGCTTCATACGCGCCGTCGGGCTGGCTGGCGCGAACGCCGGCGCCGGCCTGCACCACGACCTTGTGGCCTTGTGCGACGTACTTCCTGACGGTCTCAGGAGTGGCGGCGACGCGAGTCTCGCCGGCCCGCGTCTCGCGAGGGATACCTATGTACATCATTGTCTCTTTAGCTGAAGAATCGGTGTTCGGTAGCGAGCGGATGGGGATACCCGCAACGCCCTGCGCGCGGTACTAGAAGATGTGCTTCATGCCCGCCGCCAAGCCGGTCTGTCCGACGCCTGGCGCGACCTTGGTCGCACTCGCCACGCCCAGCGTCGAGCGGCCCGCGTTGTCCATGTAGGACGCATTGACATAAAGCTCCGTGCGCTTCGACAGGGTGTACGCCGCCTGCAACACGTAGCTGATAGCGTCGTCAGCAGAAGCACGCTTATCCGTCCGGTAGATGCCGGCGCGCAGCGTCAGTGCCGGTTTTACCGCGTAGGCACCGCCCAGCCAGTAGAGATGGGAGCGGCTGGCGGGCGAGCCCAGCCCGTCCTGCAGGAGCCGGTACCCGGCCTCGGCCGTGAAGGGGCCGCTGGTGTAGAGAAATCCTGCCGCGTAGCGGCGTTCAATGTTGCCCGCCGTGACCGTGGACGTGCCGCGCCGTTGGTCATAGGCAATCGCCAATCCGAATTTGCCGATGGTGTACGAAGCGCCGGTGCCGATTTCCTGGCCGACGCGCGGCGCGCCGGGGACTTCGCCGCCGCTGGCGATGGTCGAGTCGTAGCCGGCGCTGTATAGCGCGCTGATCGTAAGTTCGCCGAAGTTGCCCGTGTACTTGATGGCATTGTCGGCCCGACCCGCGAACTGCGCATCGTGGGCAAGCACGGAATACGGCGCATAGCGGTTTGTGTCAAAGGGAATGAAAAAATCGAACAGGATATTGTTCTGGCGCCCGAGTGTGACCTGGCCCCAAGGCCCCGCGATGCCGACGAACGCCCGCCGGCCGAACAGGCGGCCGCCAAATCCTGCCATGCCGGTGTCCGTCAGGAAGCCACTCTCCAGCACAAAGATGGCGCTCATATCCGAACCCAGCGCCTCCTTGCCCCGCAGGCCCCATCGCGATGCCGCGGTGTTTCCGGAGGTGACGCGGTATACGGACCCCGAGCCATCCGCGCCCGCATGGCTGACATACTCCAAGCCAGCATCCATGACGCCGTATAGCGTGACGCTTGACTGTGCCTGCGCCTGTGCCGTCGCGGCAAGCAGGCACCACACTGACGCCGCAACGGCGTACTTTCCTGATGTTTTCATCGTTCTCCTCCGTATGTATGTTCGAGTTGCTGCCTCTGCAGGGCTGCGCAAGCCACTGCCCCGGCATGGGCGATGCGGCGATAGCTGGTGATGCGGCTATGGCGGTTCAGCGGGCGGCCGTGTGTGTAACGCGGCTGCTGGCATCTGCGCCGATGGCACTCGGCGCGAACGGGGCCGCCGGCAGCGGCGCCCGTGCAAGCGATTGGTTCAGGCCACGCGAGCCGGCGGACGCCCGGCGCGGTGCATACCGAATCGCTCGACGGTAAGTCCATCCATGTCGATCTCCGGCTGCCTGCCGGAGACCGCGTCGGCAACAAGCCGGCCGGTGCCGCACGCCTGAGTCCAGCCATTGGAGCCATGGCCAGCATTCAGGTAGAGGCCCTGTAGCGGTGTCGCGCCGAGGATGGGCGGCCCGTCCGGCGTCATCGGACGAAGGCCGGCCCACGACGTGGCCGCGGCATAGTCGAGCCCGCGTGGAAAGAGCCGCCGCGTCAGCGTGGAGAGCAGTTCCGTGCAGACCCGGCGCACCGTCAGGTCGTATCCGACGAACTCGGCCATTCCCGCGACGCGCAATTTGTCGCCAAGGCGGGTAAGCATGATCTTGTGGTGCTCGTCCATGATCGCCATGCGCGGTGCAGCCTTGGGGTCGGCGATGGGAATCGTGATTGAATAGCCCTTGAGGGGATAAACCGGGATCCGCAGGCCTGCGGTGGCAAGGAGCGCGGGCGCCTGGCAGCCGAGCGCCACCACGCAAGCATCGGCCTGCCGTTGGTCCATCTGCCCGTCATGCGTGATCTCGACACTGCGAAGGCGGCCGTGCGAATGGACGAGGCGGGTTGCCGAAACGCCATACTGAAACGAGACGCCGCGACTGGAAAGATATCCGGCAAGGCCCGCGCAGAACTTTGCGCTGTCGCCCGATGCATCGTCTGGCAGATGCAGTGCGCCTTGCCATGCGACGGCAGACGTCCGCAGCGATGGTTCGATCGCCACGGCTTCGTCGCGACTCATCATCCGCCATGGCACCTGGAACTGGCTGAGTGTGCGCGTGGCCAACTGTGCCAGTTCCACTTCCTGTTCGGTCTCGAGCAGTTGCAGCGTACCGTCGCGGTGAAAGCCGAAGGCGAGTTCCGGCACCTCGTCACGCAAGGCCTGCATGCAGCGCATGCTGTAGTGCGCCATGCGCTGCATGCGAGCCTTGTTGATGCCAAAGCGCTCCGCATTGCATTCCTTGAGCCACTTTGCGAGCCAGCGCAGGCGCTCCGCATCCGGCATCATCGAAAAGCGCACCGGCGCCTGCCTTTGCAGGGCCATGCGCAGCACCTTGCGCGGCATCCCCGGCGACGCCCACGGTCCGGCAAAACCGGGGCAAAGGCCCCCGGCGTTGCCGAAGCTGGACCCCAGTCCCGGGCCCGCTTGCCGCTCCAGCACTGTCACCTCGTGGCCGTCGCGCCACAGGTGGTAGGCGGCGGATATGCCGGCGACGCCGGCGCCAAGCACTAGTACGCGCATGTCTGCTGCCCCGTTCCAAAGATTCAGTCGGCCGTGATATGCGCGCGATCGATGATCGCGCGATAGCGCCTGGTTTCGCTGTCGATATATTTCTCGAATTCGCCGCCATCCTTGTAGGCACTCTCGAATCCCAGTCCGTTCAGGCGATCCTTGATGTCCGGCGACGACATGATCCTGGCCGAGGCGCTGTCGAGCTTCTTCCTGATCCCATCGGGCAGCCTGGCCGGCGCCCACAGGCCATACCAGGAATAGAACTCGAAGTTCTTGAATCCCGCTTCCTGCATGGTCGGGACATCCGGCAGCAACGGGCTGCGCGCTCGCCCGGTCACCGCGATCGCGCGCAGCTTGCCGGCCTTGACCCCGGGCAGCGACGAGAGCATGGGATCCATCATCCCCTGGGCCTGGCCGCTCATGAGGTCGGTCAGCGCCGGACCGCCGCCCTTGTACAGGGCGATGGGCACCTGCAGGTCTGCAATGCCGCTGTCATACATGAACTGGGACAGGGCCAGGTGGCCGGCTGAGCCATTGCCGCTTGTTGCGAAGTTGTACTGCTTGGGGTTGGCTTTCACGGCGCGCGCCAGTGCCTGCGGCGAGTTCGCCGGTACCTGCGGATTCACGCTAAAGATCAGCGCGCCTTGCGCGAGCATGCTGACGGCGGTGAAGTCCCTGACCGCATCGAACTTGATGGTCTTCCGATAGAGCATCGGATTGATGTTGTGGATCGATGCGTTGATATAGAGGGTGTAGCCGTCTGGCGCCGCGCGGGCGACGATGCCGGCCCCGACAAGGCCCGATGCACCCGGCCGGTTGTCGACAACGACCGTCTGCTTCAGCTCCTGGCCGAGCTTCATCGCGAACACGCGCGCAAGGCCGTCCACCGAGCCGCCAGGCGCGTGCGGCACGACGATGGTGATCGTACGAACTGGGTAGGCGCTGTCAGGCGTGGAATCCGCTTTTGCGACGCCCGCGGACTTCAGGACGGACAGGAGGAAGAGGCCCATGCGTACGACGGGAATGTGGCGGGAACGGATCTGGGTGAGGGGGCGTGGTTGCATGGCCGGATCAACGTAACTTGCTGGACAAGGAAAGGCAGCGCCATCGCGCGCGATGACGTGGGGCGCGAGACGCTGCGTTGGAATGGCTTCGGTGAACCCGGTGGCTCAGAAGGTGCCCGGGTAAGCCGCGCCGTCAATCAGGATGTTCTGACCGCAGATATAGCTCGCCTGCCCGGAGCAGATAAAGGCGCAGAGTGCGCCGAGCTCTTCCGGCCGGCCATAGCGACCGGCCGGGTTGTTGGCGCCGCGTTCTTTCCAGAGTTGCTCGAAGCTCTTGCCAGTCGATTCCAGCATGCCTTCGATGTGGTGGCGCTGGGCATCGGTCGCGAACACGCCCGGGAGCAGGTTGTTGATCGTGACGTTGTGGCGAACCGTCTGGCGCGCAAGCCCTGCGACGAAGCCGACGAGGCCAGAGCGCGCGCCATTGGACAGGCCCAGCTCCAGCTGCGGCGTCTTCACGCTGCGCGAAACGATATTGACGATGCGGCCGAAGCGCCGTTCGATCATGCCGTCAACCGTGCACCGGATCATGTCGATCGGCCCGAGCATCATGGCATCGATCGCGGCATGCCAGTCCGCCGGTGTCCACTGGCGAAAATCGCCGGGCGGGGCACCATCCGCGTTGTTGACCAGGATGTCGGGGGCAGGACATGCCGCCAGCGCGGCGGCGCGCCCCTCGTCCGTGGTGATGTCCGCTACCACGTAGCGGACATCACCGCCCGTCGCGGCGCCGATTTCCGCGGCCGCCGCGGCCAGCGTGCGCTCCGTGCGGGCGGCGATGAATACCTTCACGCCTTCCGCCGCCAGTTGGTGCGCGCAAGCGCGCCCCATGCCCTTGCTCCCGCCGAAGACGAGTGCATGGCGCCCTGCAATGCCGAGATCCATTGATCGCTCCCGGTTCGGTTCAAACGGCCTTTAGCATCGGCGACGACCAGCCGTACTTCCGGTCGAGTTCGAGCTCCTTGATGACGCGCAGGCCGCGCAGCAGGGGCTCGCCTTCCAGGCCGGTGAGCGGCTTGCGCAGTTCGCCCGAAGGCAGGCCCACCGCCTTCATCAGCGATTTGATCGCCACGGGGTTGATGGCCGAGTAGGCGTAATGCAGCAACTGCAGATTCTGCAGGTAGGCCTTGTGGAAGCTGGCCGCGGTGTCGGGGGATGTCCACGGACGGGAGATCTGCGTCAGCTCCGCGGGGGCGATATTGCCGGTCATGTTCGCGGTGCCATGGCCGCCCAGGCTCATCGTTGGCACGACCAGGCCAAGGTTGGGCGAGTCGCAACACATCACGGAGACATCCGGCGCGCCGCGCAGCACTTGCGCTACCTGTCCCACGCGCGTCGTCGACTCCTTGTGGACAACATAGTTGGGATGCTTGAAGATGCGCAGCAGACTGTCCCAATGCAGGTCGGTCTTCACGCGCGGCGGGTTGTTGTAGATGCCGAGGGGCAGGTCGGTCTCGTCGGCCACTTCCAGGAAGTAGCTTTCGATGTCGGCCTCCGGCGCGCAGATGTAGGCGGGCGCGGCGATGATGGCGCCATCCGCGCCGTTGGCCCTGGCAAAGCGCAGATAGTCCTTGGTAGTCTGGGTGTTGTTGCCGGTGCAGCCATAGAACAGCTTCATCTTGCCGGTCTTCATCTTCGCGGTTTCCACGATGATGGCCTCGCGCTCTTTTTGCGAGAGCATCGAGACCTCGCCTGTGGACCCCATGATCAGCACCGCAGAGGTGCCGT
Organism: Cupriavidus phytohabitans; assembly: GCF_017815025.1. Lineage (NCBI taxonomy): Bacteria > Pseudomonadati > Pseudomonadota > Betaproteobacteria > Burkholderiales > Burkholderiaceae > Cupriavidus > Cupriavidus phytohabitans. The sequence continues at coordinate 42,337 of NZ_JAGIQB010000043.1, read as the reverse complement.
GGCGTTCCTGGAAATCCAGCAGTTCGCGAAAGGCACCGAAGTCCGGGTTGCCATCCTTGGCAAAGGGGGTAATCAGGGCAACAAAGGACCCTTCAATCTTCATCTTGCTCATGTCTGTCTCCGTCGTAGATTCGTGTAGTGGGAACTGCCGGGAGAACCCGGCTTAGGCTGCGTTGTCGTTCAGGTCGGGCAAGCCTGGTCGGCCTGGGCGTCTTGCAATGCCTCCAGGGTGGAAGCATGCGCGGAAAGCGCCATCAGGCCGCGCTGCAGATCGTCGATGAGGTCTTGCGGGTCTTCGAGACCCACATGCAGGCGCACGGCCTGCCCTTGATACGGCCAGCGCGCGCCGGTGCAGTTCTTTCCCGGCGTGAAGGGGATGGCGAGGCTTTCATAGCCGCCCCAGGAAACCCCCAGGCCAAAGTGCTCCAGCGCGTCGATGAAGGCTGCGAGTGAACCTTTGGAATTCGTGCGCAACACAACGGAAAAGAGACCGCAGGCGCCTGTGAAGTCGCGCTTCCACAGCCCATGGCCCGGATGGGACGGCAGTGCGGGATGCAGCACTGCCTCGACTTGCGGCTGCCGCTCCAGCCATTGGGCAACGCGCAGTCCTGATTCCCAGTGGCGCTGGAGCCGGACCGCCATCGTGCGCAGGCCGCGCAGTGCCAGGTAGACGTCGTCCGGACCGGCAGTCTGACCCATGTCCTGAGTGGTCTGCTTGATCAGCGGCCAGGTATCCCTATTGCAGGTGACCACGCCAAGCATGGCATCGGAATGGCCGACGATGTACTTGGTGGCGGCCTGGATCGAAACGTCGACGCCGTGGGAGAACGGCTTGAAGTAGAGCGGCGTTCCCCACGTGTTGTCCATGACCACGACGGCGCCATGTCGACGCGCCGCTGCCGAGATGGCCGGGATGTCTTGGATGTCGAGGGTTTCCGACCCCGGCGATTCGACGTACACGACACGCGTGTTGGGTCGCAGCAATGTCTCGATCGGTGTGCCGCCAGCGGGATCGTAGGTCTCGACTTCGACGCCGAAGCGCGTCAGGACACGCTCCATGAAAGCGCGTGTTGGAGAATAAGCGCTGTCAGTGACCAACACGTGGTCGCCGGCCGACAGCAGCGCCGTCAACGCGGTACTGATCGCCGCGAGGCCGGACGGAAACACGAGCGACCGGTATCCACCCTCCAGCGCGGCAACGGCCTCTTCCAGCGCATGGGTCGTGGGCGTGCCGTAGCGGCCATAGGTCGTCGCGCCAGGCTCTTCCGCGGCGCGGGCGCGCTTCATTTCCTCCCATTCGGCCATCGACCCGGCGAGGATGGTCGATGCCCTGAAGATCGGCGTGTTGACGACCCCGCCGAACCGCTCGGGGTGGCGGCCAGCGCAAACTAACTGAGTGCTTTCTTTCATCGGATCTCCGTGGCTGAGCGGTGCGGCTTCCATGTTGGTGATTGCCGCTGGAATGTCGACCAGCTTAGGGATGCGCCCTGAGCAAATTCATCTCATTTAATTGGCGTATTCCGTCCAAAAGAGAAAAAAATGCTCGCGTGGCTCGCCCAACATTGGGCGCTTGCGCCGCTCGTAGCGAGCGTCTGTATTCCGGTGGAGGAGACCAACATGACAACTACGCTTGCTGCTGCCGATGTCCGCAGCCGCTTTCCCACGCTTTCGCACTGGGGTGCATATACGGCGGTCGTAGAAGGCGGGAGGCTCGTCGCATGCGAGCCGTTTCTCTGCGACAGCGCGCCTTCACCGATCCTGCAATCCATGCCAGGCATGGTCCATTCGCCACTGCGGATCCGCCGGCCTGCGGTTCGGCGCGGCTGGCTGCGCAAGCGCGAGAACGCGGAGCGCAGCGAGCGGGGTAACGATGAGTTCGTGGAGGTTGACTGGGATACCGCGCTGGATCTGGTGGCCGGCGAGCTGGCGCGGGTGCGCGGCGAACACGGCGATGCTTCCGTTTTTGGCGGTTCCTACGGATGGTCCTCCGCAGGGCGCCTGCATCATGCCCGCACGCTGACGCACCGCTTTCTGTTCGCAGGCGGGGGATGTACCACGCAGGCGGGCAATTACAGCTGGGGCGCCGCGCAGTTCCTGTTGCCCCATGTGATTGGCACCTACAAACCGGTCACGGGAAGAGTGACGGACTGGCGCAGCGTTCTTGAACACACAGAGCTGTTCATTGCCTTTGGCGGCCTGCCACTACGCAACACCCAGATCACTTCCGGCGGCGCGGGTGCGCACAGTTCGCACGAGTGGATCGAACGCGCAAAGGGCTCGAAAGTGAAGTTTGTTGTCGTCAGCCCGACACGCGCGGACATACCCGACGGCCTGCAGGCCCGATGGGTGCCCATCCGGCCCAACACTGACACCGCGCTGATGCTGGGCATGGCGCACACCCTACTGACGCGCGGCCTGCACGCAGCGGATTTTCTTTCGCGCTATTGCGAGGGCTTCGACGCGTTCGCGGCATATCTGCTGGGCCGCAACGACGGCCTGACAAAGGACGCCCGCTGGGCGGAGTCGATCTGCGCGGTGCCGGCCGAGACCATCATCGAACTGGCCGCGGAAGCCGCCCGGCGGCGCACGATGTTGAACTGCACATGGTCGTTGCAGCGCGCCCATCATGGCGAACAGCCGTACTGGGCCGGCATCGCGCTGGCCTCGATGTTGGGGCAGATCGGCCTGCCGGGCGGCGGCTTTGCGTTCGGGCATGGCTCCATCAACGGCGCCGGAACGCCCCGGCCCGACGTCGCGGCCCCGGAGATGGGCGCGGGTGCCAATCCCGCGCGCAGCACCATCCCCGTCGCGCGTATTTCGGACATGCTTCTGCACCCCGGGCAGCGTTACGACTTCAACGGCCGCGAAGGTATCTATCCGGATACACGCATGGTGTATTGGGCCGGCGGCAACCCCTTCCACCACCACCAGGACCTGAACCGACTGGCACGGGCCTGGCAAGTGCCGGAGACGATCGTGGTGCATGACAGCTGGTGGACGCCGACGGCGCGGCGCGCGGACATCGTTCTGCCGGCCACGACGACGCTGGAGCGCAACGACATCGGGGGCTCCTCAAGAGACCGGTACGTGCTGGCGATGCATCAGGCGCTGCCGCCCCAGTACAGCAGCCGCAACGATTTCGACATCTATCGAGACCTGGCATTGCGCGCCGGCTGCGAGTTCGCGTTTACTGAAGGCCGCGACGAATTCGCGTGGATTCGCCATATCTACGACAGCATGGTGGAACGCTGGGCCGGGGCAGGCTTCGTAGCTCCGCCATTTGAACAGTTCTGGGAGGAGGGGTACACCGGCTTGCCGGAGCCTGGCACACCGTTCGTGCTGTTCTCGGACTTCCGTGCCGATCCGCAGGGCAGTCCCCTGAGCACACCAAGTGGAAAGATCGAGCTCTACTCCCGGCGCATTGGCGAATTCGGCTATCAGGATTGTCCTCCGCATCCGTCCTGGCTACCACCTGCCGAATGGCTTGGAGATGCCGCAGCCCAGCGCTGGCCTTTGCACCTCATCACGTCTCAGCCGGCTGACAAGCTGCACTCACAGTTGGACGCGGGTAGCCACTCCGTGTCAATGAAGGTCAGAGGCCGGCAGGCAATCCATATACATCCGCTGGACGCGGCGGAGCGCGGCATTGTGCAAAACGAACTCGTACGCGTGTTCAACGAGCGCGGGGCATGCCTGGCCGGCGCGCGTCTGGACGATGCACTGATACGCGGCGTTGTGGTGATGTCGACCGGTGCCTGGTTCGATGCGAGCGACAGTTCGCTTGAACGCCACGGCAATCCCAACGTCCTGACGATGGACCGCGGCACCTCTCGCCTGGCCCAGGGGTCCAGCGCGCATTCCGCGCTGGTCGAGATCGCGCCGTGGTCCAACGGGGAACCGCCGGAGGTTCGTGCCTTCGACGCGCCGCAGGTGTCGCCGCTGGCCGGCTAAAGCGGGGGGCGAAGACCATTTCTCCACGCACATGGAGTTTCGAGCAAAAAAAGTCATCGGCACCCCGATAAAGCTCGCAAGCAGCTTCCTACTCAATATTTTGTGCAGCACGGAACACGTGCGCCTGTGCTGCATCGGCTTGGGCGCAGCACGCCGCGCGCATCGGTCGCTCAGTTGTGCGACTTCAGTCGCGGCAATAGGTTGGACCGGGCGCGAAACCTGTTACACCTGCTCCGCGCACGAGAGTCAGAGTCGGGCGGAGGTCAGGAAGTTGAGTGCGCTACGCCATATTGCGATGAGAGGTATCGACGGATATGGTCGGGCGAGTCGACGAATCGCGTTTGACCGTGCATGCGAATCTCTACGCTGTTGTCGACTGGCTCCCGTCCAGCGCTGAGCACCAGAACAGGGGCGGACTGGTTTGCCTCACCGATCAGGTCGACAATTGCTTTGCGAGGCCGCGGCGCGGCGATGTATTCGACGTCAATCTGGCTGCGCAACTGCGGAAAAAAGCTAAGCAGACCTTCGATGGCAACCGCATCGCCGCAATAGAAGGGGCCTTCCGTCCCTTGAGTAAAACCGGGGCGAAGCATCAGTAGCTTGTCTTTCACTTTCTCTCTCACTGTAAGTTGAAGTTTCTGGCGGACTCTGCTGCGTCGGGCCGCTTTCGACCAAGCAAAGGATAGGGACCGCGGGTTGAACCGACTAGTGGCACGAACGACAATTTTCGTCTAGATCATGCCAAAGTGTGCCGTATAGTGATCCGCAGCCCCTGCGCGCTCCAACTGCCACGTTTCGACGCTTGCGAGACGCCTGGCAGATGGTGCAAAATCCGGCGCGGTGGCATCAATACCTATTTCTATCTGCATCGTGCCAAAGAAGGAATCGCAATCGGCCGCCAATGGGGGACTTGTCGCAGTCGTCGTCTACGACGGCCTGAGCCTCTTTGAGTACGGCTGCGCCGTTGAAGTGTTCGGTTTGCCCAGACCGGAAATGGGAGACGCGTGGTATCGCTTCGCGACGTGTTCGGCCGAGCCCGGGACGTTGCGCGGGCCGGGTGGCATCCGAGTGCAGGCTGACGGTGGCCTTGAACTTCTTTCGAGGGCGAAGACGATCATCATCCCGGGCTGGCGCGATATTGAAGCGGTTGTGCCGCCGGATCTCTGCCGCGCTTTGCGAAAGGCGAACAAGCGGGGGGCGAGAATCATGTCGATCTGCACGGGTGCCTTTGTCCTGGCCGCATCGGGATTGCTCGACGGTAAGCGCGCGACTACGCACTGGCGTCACGCGGCAACACTGGCGGAGCGATATCCGGAAATCCGGGTGGAGGCAGATGTGCTCTACGTCGATGCCGGCGATGTCCTGACTTCGGCGGGAAGTGCAGCGGGAATCGATCTGTGCCTGCACCTGATCCGCCGGGATTTTGGCCCTCGTGCGGCCAATCAGGTCGCACGCCGACTTGTGATGCCGCCACACCGTGAAGGTGGCCAAGCCCAGTACATTGCCGAGCCGGTCTCGAAGCGCAGCAACGCTTCGTTGGCACCCTTGGTGGACGCGGTGCGCGCAACCTTGGATGAAGACTGGCCGATTGCCAGAATGGCAAGGCAAGCCGCAATGAGTGCCCGCACCTTCCAGCGGCACTTTGTCAGTATGATGGGTATGCCGCCTGGCGAGTGGTTGCTGATAGAACGTTTAAGCCGAGCGAGAGTGTTGCTCGAAGAGACCGATTCGTCCGTGGATGACATCGCGGTGCAAGTGGGGTTCGGCGCCGCAGCCACGTTGCGCAATCACTTCCGGATCCGGCTTGGAACAAGTCCCGGATACTACAGACGACGTTTCAGTACATCTGAGCTGCATTGATTCCGGCCAATGGCGGATCAAGTTTCCCAGTTGCCGTTGCGCCCATTCACGGTGGCACGGCGGTTTCCATCCAATCGAGTCACCTATACGCGGATAGATCGTAGGTTTCTACAAGCGCCGGTCTCGGATGACCGGTGCTCTCTTACGCGTAATCCAATGGTAGCGCAGTGGTGTACTTGATCTGTTCCATCGCAAAGCTGGAGCTAACATCGGCAAGCTCCGCCCCTTGGATCAGCTTCTTATAGACGCGGTCATAGGCCGCGATATCCGGCACTACCACGCGCAGCAGGTAATCGGTGTCGCCGGCCATCCGGTAAAACTCGGTCACCTCCGGGATCGATGCCACTAATCCATGGAACAGCTTGATCCATTTCAGGTTGTGCTGGCTGGTACGCACTGAAACAAAGACTGTGACACCGGCATTCAAGGCGTTTGCGTCCAGCAATGCAACGCGCTTGCGAATGATGCCGGCCTCTTCCAGCTTTTGGATGCGGCGCCAGCATGGCGTCGAGGTCAGGCCGACACGGTCCCCGACTTCCGTTACGGGGACGGTTGCGTCTTCCTGCAGGATGGCAAGGATTTGCTTGTCGTATCGGTCCATGTCCGTTAGCTGGCTGAGTCCGAGGCTTGAGTAAAGTCCGGGCGGAGCATCAGTAGCTTGCCTTTCACGTTCTCTCTCACTGTAAGTTGAAGTTTCTGGCGGACTCTGCCCCCTGTCGGGCCGCGATCCACCGAGCACAGGATAGGGAGCGCGGGCTGAACGGGCTAGTGGTACGAACGACAATTTTCGTTCATATCATGCCAAAGTGAGCCGCATGGTTATTCCGATACGGACAATCGTGTAGGGAACGAACGGTGCACGGTTCGAGCTACTGCTATTCCTTATCGCCAGGTTCGAACTTTATCGGGGCGACAACCGACGACGCGGGCAGGGCGGCCGCAACGGAGAACTGGCGATCGGCCATGAACCGCTATCTGGAGCATTGCCGCCTTAAGTTGAAGAATCCGCGAGCTTAGACGTAATGCCGGGGATGCCTCGCCGAACGGTCTGTGGTATCACCGATCTGGTCGCCGGCGAGAAGTCTTCGTCATCGCAGGGGGCAGGGCGGTGCGGCAAGTCACGGATCTTCGCCCTCTGTCCGTCGTCTCTTCGCGACCCTTCTCGGTCATCCGCCAACGCGAATTCAATGTCCCATGACCGTGGTATTGCAGTCACCGATTGTGCACAAAGGAGGATTCCTTCGGCTGCCCGGGTGAATCCAGGCGCTCACACCCAGGTTAGCGTTGCCTCCGTAAAGAGGTGACCGGGCATGAGGTAGTCGCCGTGTTCAATGGCAAGATCTTCCATATTGCGCAGCGTATCCTCAGACAGCGCGGCCATCTCGAACCTGCAATAGAGGTAGCGCTGTCTGTATGTGGCCTTCTCCATGCGGAGGCCGCGCACCAATGCTTCGGGGGATGCCACGGAGACATGCTCGACGGCGCGATACTGGACGTCGACACCGTATTGACGGCCGAGTTGCTCAAGTTCAATCGCATCCTGCCATGCGGTCTCGTAGTCCAACTCAAGCGTGCCGGCAGCGCGACCATGGATGTGTTCCACCGCGGCGGCTCGGTCGCGTGCGGTATATGTGCTCATCGTGGCCCTCCAAATGCTGTTCAGTCGAGCTTGATATTCGCCTCCCTGATCAGGGTGCTGAATCTGGCCTTCTCCTGCCTGATGTATGCGGTGAAGTCCGCCGGCTGGGACGCCGTGACGCTGAATCCATACTCGCCCAATACCTTGACCGCTTTTTCCGAAGCCAATGCCTTCGCGACTTCATTCCGAATGCGTTGAGCCAGTTCGGCGGGCATTCTCGCCGGCCCCCACAAGCCATACCAGGAAACCATCTCGAAGCCGGTCAATCCCGACTCCGCAACCGTCGGAACGTCCGGCAACACGGCAATGCGCTTCGCACTGGTGACCGCAAGCGGTTTCAGCTTTCCGCTCTTCACATGCGGCAAGGTCGATGGCAAGGCATCCACCATGGCATTGATGTGTCCGCCCATCACTTCAGTCAACGCCGGGGCAGTGCCCTTGTAGGGGATGATCTCGAACTGGAGTTTGCCGTCGTGCTTGATCGCTTCTTCGGCAAGGTGGCTAGCTGAGCCGACTGCTGAGGTTCCAAAGGTGTACTTCCCGGGCTCCTTGCGGATGGCGGCCATGAACTCCTTGAGGTCCTTTGCAGGAACACCGGGATGCGCCGTCACCAGCATTGGGACACTACCCAGTTGCGTGATCGCCGTGAAGTCCTTTTCTGCGTCGTAGGTCTTCGCACTCATCAGCATTGGCGTGGCCACGAAGGTCGATGCTTGCACCAGCAGGGTATAGCCGTCTGGCGCAGAAGCCGCAACGAGCTTGCTGCCAACGGTTCCACTGGCTCCAGGCCGGTTATCGACAATGAATTGCTGGCCGAGATTTTCGCTCAGGCGTTGCGCCACAACCCGTGCGACAGCGTCCACCGTTCCACCTGCGGGATACGGCACAACGATTCTGACGGGCTTGTTGGGGTAGGTCTGGCCGAAAGCCAGCGTGGCGACAAGACCAAAGCTTGTGGCCAGTAGCGCTCTCAAGATACCTCTCATTGTCGTCTCCTGATATTGAATTGCATGCTTGCCGCTCTGCCTCGACTAGCGAGCGTCCAAAGAATGGATTTTGCCTCTGCTGTGTTCGCCTGAGCCCTTGCGATAAACAGGTATAGCGCCGACTTAGAAGACATGCTTGATGCCAAGCATCGCACCAAACTGGTTGCCGCCCGGTGCCGGCGCGCTGGTTCCGACGGCGCTGCCACTACTGACCGACATGGCTAGTTGGCCCCGGTTATCAATGAAGCCAGTCGTGAGATAGGCGGAGGTCCGCTTGGAGAAGGCGTAAGTTCCGCGCAGGGCCGCGAGCCATGCCTTATTGGCACTATGGTTGAATCCCAGATAGTAGATCTGCCCCGCGAGATTGAGGGCGGGCGTGATGTCGTAGGCCAGGCCCGCATAGTAAAGCTGGCTATGGGACGTGGTGCTGCCCTCGTTGTTCCGGAAGGTACCACCGATGCCGAGCTTCGCCTTGGACAGTACCATGTAGCCGCCAAAGTGCAGGCGGTCATCCTTGAGGCCGCTGTTCACCAGCCCGCCTGCCGCACCAGTGCCCCCGCGCAAGGAATCATATGCAGTGGCCAGGCCCCACCAGCTTGCGTCATACCGCAGCATCACTGACCATTCCCGGCAGGCCTTGCTGTCGGCGGGATTCTCTCCGGCGCAGTTGGTTCCCGCGGGGTTCTGGCCAGCATTGACTGTGTCGCGCCCAAGGCTGTATGTCGCGCCAACAGTCAATCCGCCGAACGTACCCTTGTAGGCGATGGCATTATCGGCGCGGGCATTGGGTCGATAACTGTCTAACGAGTTGGCGCCGTAGAGGTTGGGGCCCAGTACGTCAGAGTCCAGTGTCGACCAGAAGGTCATCGTCCACTGACGGCCGAAGGAGAGTTGTCCCCACTGATTGCTCAGCCCTACAAAGGCCTGGCGACCGAACAAGCGCCCCCCCTGATTTGACGATCCGGAGTCCGGGGCAAAGCCGGATTCCAGGACGAAGACAGATTTCAGGCCTCTCCCAAGGTCTTCCGTCCCGCGCATCCCCCAGCGCGAAGGTACGGTGGCAGTCAGGTTGGGCATCCGCACGACACCGTCCTTGCTGGCACCAATATTGTTCACATACTCGACTCCCGTGTCGACGAGGCCGTAAAGCGTCACCGATTGTGCCGAAGCGAACATCGGTGCGGCGCAAAAAAGGCCCGCGCACCATTTCCCGCAACTCCTCATGGATGTCTCCTTGTTATGGCAAGTCGTTACAAACTTGTGAAAGGCAGGCGAGCGGTCTCCGCCCATCGCCGGGCGCTCGAAACGTTTCGAGTGCCCGGATGCAAGGGAAACGGGGTCCGATGATCGCCGTGAAGCGTCTGACGGCGGCGGTCTGCGCCGCTGCATTGGCAGGTCAGCCAGTCAGGGTGAAATCTCTTCCAGCGGCCGGTTGGTGGTTTCGGTCATTCGGCTGGCCGCGACAAGGCCGACCACGCAGGCACCCGCAAACATCAGGAATACGGTGGCAATACCTTGTCCCGTCAGTACCATGCCGACAACGGCCGGTGCGGTGGCGGAGGCAGCTCGTAGCCATGACGTTGCCAGGCCGGTTCCGATCGCACGGATACGCGTGGGATAGATTTCCGGCGTGTACAGGTACAGCAGCACCGTCGCCGAGCCCATCACGGCATAGGCAGAGGAAGCCAGCAGCATGACCGACCAGGGGCTGGCGGCGCCGAACGCTCCGAGGACGGCGAGAAATATGCCGCTGACCACGAAACACCCCATGGCCCAGCGCCGACGACCCACGCGGTCCACCGACAGTGCACAGACAAGAACGGCACAGGTGCTGAGCACGTTGGAGAGCGAGGCCATGTGCAGCGACTCCTGCAGTGGCAGGTGATAAACAGTCTTGTACAGGCTCGGCAACCAGTTGTTGATGCCATTCGCAACGAAATAGGAGCTCGCCCACAGCAGCCATACCACCACCGTACGACCACGATAAAACGGCGAGAACAGCTCCTTCCAGTTGCCCTTCTTCTGCGAATGGAGGCCATCGTACAGTTCCGAGATACGCCGGTGCACCTCTGCGGCGTTGTGCTGCGGATCGAGGTTTCGCTTGGGGGTACTGGCCTCGATATCCCCGATCACGCGCTCTGCGTCATCGAACCGGCCTTTGCCTATCAGCCATCGCGGTGATTCCGGCAGCCGCATGATCAGCAGCGCGATGACCACGCCGGGTATCCCGCCAACCAGGAACATGTACTCCCAACCAAAGCGCGGCACCAGGAAGGCACCTACCTGGGCCGCCAGCATTAGGCCAACCGGGAAGATCAGTTCATAGAGCAGGAAGAAGCGGCCACGGCCATGGGCTTGCGACAGTTCGTTGATATAGGTTGCCGCAACCGGCACCTCGCCGCCGACACCAATGCCCTGGATGAAACGGCACAGGAACAGCATCTGGAAGTTCCCGGCAAAGGCACACGCCACACTCATGACCGACATCAGGCCCACGGTCACGGTGGCACTCGGCACCCGACCCAGGCGCTCGGCCAGCCAACCGAAGCATAGTGCGCCGATGACCTGCCCAAGATACCCGGCAGCGATCAGGACCCCGATCTCGCCCGGTGACAAGTGCCAGAGCCCAACCAGGACCGGCATGACAAACGCCAGAGAGAGCGCGTCGAATGCATCGAACAGGGTGGCACTGCCCATGACAATGCGGGCCTTGGTGTGCCACCTGCTAAAGGGAACGTTCTCGATGCGAAAGAGAAGTTGCGCTGTCCGCTGCCGGGGATCAAATGGCGCACTGCTTGCCGCATCACTCCTGCCACTGTTGTACATGGGTGCGACCGTAGTGGTGTCCATGCTGTCTCCAAGTTGACTGGCTCATGGTGTGCGAGCACCGGCCATCTTTCTTATGTCGTCGGCTTCCGCTGTCGGCATGACCTTCTTGCTACCGGAGCTTTTGGAAACCGGCGACTGCGGGCACTCCAGAAGCTCAAGTCAGCGTGAGGCCTTGTATTTCGCCCGTTGTGCCGCCTTGCCTGCCGGCTGCGGCATGACGGGAGAATCCAATAGCCGGGCTCGAGCCGGCTGGCGGGCACAGCCTTGTAGCTGGACCCGCCGTCGTTCAGCCAACGATGCCGGCAGCGCGCATGGCGTTGGCGATGTCGATCTCGGCGCCGGGTGCCAGCGGCAGCAGCGGCGAGCGCACGGTGGCGTGTTCCAGGATGCCACGTGCCACCAGGGCGTGCTTGAGCGCCACAGTGCCTTCCATGTGCGAGCCGCGATGGTAAACGTTCTTCGTGACCGGCAGCAGGCGATCGTGGATGGCGCGGGCGGCCTTGTAGTCCCGTGCCTTGCCGGCCTTGATCAGTTCGACCAGCAGTTCTGGTGCGATGTTGCCGTAGCCCACCAGCAGACCGTCCACGTCAAACATGGTGTGCAGCAGATATTCGTCGTGACAGCTCAGAATCTGCAGATCAGGGCGCTCGCGACGAATCACGGGGATCTCGGTGTCCCAGCGGCGCATGTTGCGCACGCCGTTCTTCATCGCGAACACGCCGGGCTGCGCCGCGATGTCGAGCTGGGTTTCCAGGTCGTAGGTGCACTTGGTTGCATCGGGGTACTGGAACAGGATCAGCGGCAGCCCACTGGTCTCATACACTTGGCGGTACTTGTCCTGAGGCGCGCCCTTCTGATAGCCGAAGCGCAGCCAGCCGTGCGAGGGGTAAAGCAGGCCAGCGGACGCGCCCGCCTGGACCGCGCGCTTGGCTTCCTCGGCGGCCACCTCGGTGCCTTCCAACGTGATGCCGGCGATGATGGGAATGGCGCCATTGACTGCCTCGACGAAGGTTTCAATGACCTTCATCTGCTCCGCCTGCGTCAGAAAGGTGCCTTCGCCTGCGTGACCGAGCACGGTTAGGCTCTTCACGCCATCGATGCTGCCGAGCCAGGCGCCCAGCTTCTTGCAGGCGGCGTAGTCCACCGCACCGTCGCGGGTGAAGGGCGTGACCGGGGCAGGATTGAGGCCGCGGAGGTCGATGTTTTTCATGTCACTTCCTGTAATGAGTATGGAGTTCACCGGGTGCCGGATGCTTTGCCCGGAGAGCCCGCCGCTGCTGGTGTCTCCATAACGTTGGCGGGCATGTGAGGCAGTCTAGGAGCGGCCGTGTCATGCTGGAAGTGTCATGTTTTATATTTCAGATATACTGATTCCGTATAGCATGGAAGCCAAGGAAAGCGATGAACTACTCCGCATGGAAATTGTTCCTGGCGGCTGCCGACCTAGGCAGCCTGAGCAAGGTGGCTCAGTCCTATGGCACGAGCCAGCCCCACATCAGCCGTCAACTCAATGAACTTGAGCAGGAATGCGGGGGGCGTCTATTCCAGCGCACGGGTCGCGGGGTTGTGCTTACTGAATTCGGCGAGCGTGTGGCGCCCAAGGTCCGGGCGTGGGTGGCGGGCACGGACCAACTGGTCAACGACATCCACTCGACCTCAGGTAAGCCTATCGGTACGGTTCGCCTCGGAATCCTGCCTTCCACCGCGCATCCACTGGTCAGCACGCTTTATTACCGCCTGAAGGAGCGCTATCCCCTGGTGCAACTCAGTGTGCGCGAGGGGCAGGGCGCACAACTGGAGAACTGGCTGGAAGCTGGACACGTCGATCTGGCTATCCTGTTCCGCCACAGTCCGGTGCCCAAGCACGGTGACGTGTACCTGGTCGAAACGGCGACCTACTTGGTGGGTGCAGAGGGAGACAGCGTGACCGCCAACCCTACCGTTCAGTTTTCTGCGCTGCACAATCTTCCCCTGGTGATGTTCTGCCGACCCAATAGCTGGCGCGACCGACTGGATCAATTGGCACTGGAGCATGGTGTTGCGCTGAACGTCGCAGTGGAGGCTGATTCGCTGAGCCTGCAGACCCATATCGTCGCCGACGGGGGCATGTACGCGCTGCTGGGGCCGTATGCCATCTCGAACGCCGGTCGGGATTGCCACTTGCGGGCATCGAAGATCATCAATCCACAGATCACCCGCCATATTGCGTTGGCGATGTCGCGCCATGGCGAACTCACACTGGCGTGCCGCACCGTTATGCAGCTTGTTCGTGAGATTGCGCAATTCGGAGGGCCGGAGTTGACGGGGCGCGGCATCGAAGTGTCAACGTGAGACTGGCTGCAAGACGCCTCGACCTAGCAGATTTCACGCAATTCTCGACGTGAGGCTTTCGCGCGTTGGGTCCGATTAAAGCAGCAGATCTTGGCTCGATGGTGTTCCGGTGCGACTACGCTTCTTTCAATGTCTGTTGTTTGGTGCGGCGCCGTCATTCGGTGGCTGAGGATCAGATGACTGAGAATGGCCGGGTCCGGCCCGACGCCGAGCACAACGAGCGTTCCTCCTGGGACCTGTCCGCGTAGGGCAGAAGACGACCCATCTGAGACATCCAACAGCTGCAAGACGAACGGCTCCTTTGGTCGATGAACGAACGGTGGCAGGGAGACACCACAACGGGCAACCGCCCAAGCAGCGGGCATGTGGTTTGCCACGTTCCGCTCAGTTCCCGTGCGCACCATGTGCACGCATGTTTTCCAGCCAACGGGTACGTGTCCTCTCGTCGGCAAAGGTAAGCCCATACAGGTTCTTGCGGATCGGCTTGATCCCGGCGAAACCTAGCATACTTCGTTCGAAGCCGCGGACTCCATATGCGCCAAAGTACCAGCGATACAGCAGCGCCGGCATTCCCATGGTCACGACGATCCGTGCCGAGCGGCCGGCGAGCAGTCGTCTGGGGAACCCTTTCTCCCTGTATTCCATGGCAAAGCCGGGCCGAAAGATGTGTTCGAGAAAACCCTTGAATAGCGCCGGCATGGTCCCGTGCCATAGCGGAAACAGGAAGACCCAATGCTCCCCCCAGCGCAATTCCTCCCTTGGCTGCTCCAATGCAGGAGGCAATGTGCCAGTCTCGAACTCAGCCTGCGTGCGAAGCAACGGGAAGTCGAGCTTCGCCACCTCGATGCGCCGTACCTCGTGTCCTGCCGTGGTCGCGCCTTGAGCATAGGCGTCCGCCAGCGCATGCAGCAAGCGCTGGCCCGATGGGTCTGGATGCCCCTGGATGATCACGATGCGCTTGGGCATGTTGCTGGCGAAGCTGTTCGGGAGGCCAGCGGTACGACGCACAAAGGCACGTCGTGCCAAAGGTAAGAATCGGCGTGGCGGAGTCGAGAAAGACCTCGCCAAACATGCACGTTCCAATGTTTGCGCTTGTCCTCGTCAGTTCACTGCAACAAGTGCTTAAAATTGCACGCCAGAGGCCGGCGAAAGTGCACTGGCTGACATCGCGGGAGGGACGTGCCATATGACATCACACTGCGTATTTTGTCGAGATCGCGCAAAGCCGTAGCTTCTCGCGCGCCGCGGAGCGGTTGCGGGTAGCCCAGCCCGCTCTCAGCCAGAACATCTCTTCGCTGGAGGACAGTCTGGGTGCGAAGCTATTCGAGCGCCATGCTCGTGGCGTCGAACTCTTGCCCCCCGGCCAGCGGCTGCTGGCGAGCGCCATCGACATTCTTGCCCGGACGGACGCCCTGAAAGACGAGATTGACGGACGCGCGAGCCTTCCGACTGGGAATGTGCGTCTGTCCATTGCCGGATCCATTGCCGGCGCGGTCATTGGGCCGCTGCTCGGCGCCGTGGCGTGTGATTATCCCGGCATCGAAGTGACCGTGCGCGAAAGTATGTCTTTCGAATCGCGCGCGCTCGTCGAGTCGGGGCAGGCGCATCTGGCCCTGATGCCGAGCCCATCGGAAATCCAGGGCATGGCCTCCATGCCGCTCTATGAAGAGCGATTTCTGTTGTACGGCACGCGCGCGGCCATGCGCCGCAAGCCAGAGACAATGACGTTCGCGGAGGTGGCAGAACTTCCACTGGCCGCGCCGGACGGCGCGCATGACCTGCGCAAGATCATCGAACGTGCGGCCAATGCCATTGGCCGTTCCCTTGATGTCCGGTACGAGCTCAACAGCCCGCAGATGCTGATCGCGCTGGCACGCGACGGACTTGCGTACGTTGTCATGCCGCCCAGCGCCTGCCTCGAGGCCGTCGCGGCCAAATCCATCGCCGGTCGCCCGGTAATGGAGCCCGAACTGACCCGCATCCAGGCGCTGGTCTGGCCCGAGGACCGTCCCCTGTCTCCTGCTGCAGCGGCAATTCGTGACCTCATCGCTCGCATTGTCGGTGGCCTGGTGGAGAGCGGCGCGCTGCCCGGCCGCAAGGTCGGGGCGACCTATAAGAAAAAATGAAACCTTCGTAGTCCGAGACAGTATTGGTTTCGGCGCAGCGCCTTGATTAGAGTTGTCTCCAGAGCGCACTGAGACGCCTTCGATGGAGACAAGCATGGCAAGCAAGAATGTTGTGGTCATCATGTCCGATGAGCACGACCCGAGAATGATGGGCTGCTCCGGGCATCCCTTCGTGAAGACCCCCAACCTGGACGCACTGGCCGCCCGTGGCGTGCGTTTCCCCAACGCCTACACACCCAGCCCGATCTGCGTCCCGGCCCGTGCAGCCTTTGCCACGGGCCGGCGGGTGCATCAGGTCCGCCTCTGGGACAACGCCATGCCCTATACCGGCGAGCAGCGCGGATGGGGCCATGCGCTCCAGGAGCGGGGCATCCGCGTCGAGAGCATCGGCAAACTGCATTACCGCAACGAGGAGGACCCGGCGGGCTTCGATGCGGAGCACCTGCCCATGCACGTGGTCGGCGGCCATGGCATGGTCTGGGCGTCGATCCGCAATCCGTTTCGTCCGCGCGAAAACGGCCCGCGCATGCTGGGCGAGCACATCGGCCCCGGCGAATCGTCGTACACGCAATACGACCGGGCGGTGACGCAGCGGGCGGTGCAATGGCTGGAGGAGGCGGCACAACGCCAGGAAGACGGCTTCGTCCTGTACGTCGGCCTGGTCGCGCCGCATTTCCCCTTCGTCGTGCCGGACGAGTTCTACAACCTCTACCCCACCGACCGCCTGCCGGAGCCGAAGCTGCACCCGCGTACCGGCTATGAACAGCATCCCTGGGTCAAGGAGTATTGCGAATTCATGGCCTCAGAAAGGCAGTTCGCCGATGCCGACGAACGCCTGCGCGCCTTCGCCGCGTACTACGGCCTCTGCACCTGGCTCGACCACAACGTCGG
Source organism: Cupriavidus phytohabitans (assembly GCF_017815025.1). Lineage (NCBI taxonomy): Bacteria > Pseudomonadati > Pseudomonadota > Betaproteobacteria > Burkholderiales > Burkholderiaceae > Cupriavidus > Cupriavidus phytohabitans. Next base: position 25,724 of record NZ_JAGIQB010000043.1, on the reverse strand, counting down.
CCAGATCCTCGGGGCGCTGCGCGACAACGGATTGGAAGACACCACGCACGTCATCTACACGTCCGACCACGGCGACAACCTCGGTGCGCGCGGCGTCTGGGGGAAGTCGACCCTCTACGAAGAAAGCGTCAAGGTCCCGATGCTGCTGGCCGGCCCGGATGTACCGTCCGGCGTGTGCGGCACCCCGGTCGACCTGCTGGACCTGTTCCCGACGATCCTGCAAGGCGCCGGCATCGATCCGGCGACGGAGATCGATGACCGGCCCGGCCGCTCCCTGTTCGAGCTTGCACGCTCGGCACCGGAACCGGAGCGAGTCATCCTCAGCGAGTACCACGCCGCGGGCAGCAATGCGGGTGGCTTCATGCTGCGCAAGGGATGCTGGAAGTACCACTATTACGTTGGCTTCCCCCCCGAGCTGTTCAATCTGGAGACCGATCCCGAGGAACTGACCGATCTGGCTGGCGATGCGGCATACGCCCCGGTATTGGCCCGCATGCACAATGCCCTGCTGGCGATCTGCGACCCCGATGCCGTTGACCGGCAGGCCAAGTGCGATCAAGCCGCCCTGATCGCGCACTACGGCGGCCCCGACGTGGCCCATACGCTCGGCTCGTCCACATCCACCCCCGTGACGGCGAAGACCGCCGCATAAGACAGGAAGTGACATCATGGACGAACAGCTTCAACTGGCACCGGCGACCGAGATCGACGAACGCTTTCTCAGGGACTGGAGCGGACTCGCCGTCGGGCGGCCCTCCCGGGTATTCCGTCCCGTTTCAACCGAAGAAGTCGCGGCCATCGTGCGGCGGTGCCACGAAGAAGGGCGCCGGATCACGGTGCAGGGCGGTCTGACCGGCGTGGCCGGCGGCGCGGTGCCCGGCGAGGGTGACGTGGTGATCAACCTGGAACGCATGAACCGGATCGAAGAGATCGACGCCCTCGAAGGCGTGATGCAGGTCCAGGCCGGCGCGACGCTGCAGCAGGTCCAGGAGGCGGCGGCAGACCAGGGCTGGATGTTCGCGGTCGACCTCGGCGCGCGCGGCAGTTGCCAGGTCGGCGGAAATGCGTCGACGAATGCCGGCGGTATCCGCGTCATGCGCTACGGGACCATGCGCGACTCCGTGCTCGGCATCGAGGCCGTGCTGGCCGATGGCACCGTTGTCTCTTCGCTCACTCGCCTGGTCAAGAACAGCACGGGACTGGATCCGCGTTTCCTGTTCATCGGATCCGAAGGCACGCTGGGGATCATCACACGATTGACCTTGCGACTGCATCCGCCCATGGGCGATCTGGCGGCAGCGTGGGTGTCGGCCGACCGCTTCGAGGCGCTGCCGCAACTATTGCGTGCGCTCAAGCGCCGGCTGGGTTCGGCGATGTGCGCGTTCGAGTTCATGTCCGACCGCTTCATCAGTCTTGCGTCGCGCCTGACCGGGCAGCCGGCGCCGGTCGCCGGAGCGCCGTGGCATGTGCTGATCGAGGCGGCCGGCAATGCCGGGCAATTGATGGATGACGCGCTGCAAGCAGCGTTGTCCGATGCCCTGGATGCAGGCCAGATCACCGACTGCGCCCTTGCGGCGTCGCTGTCGCATCGCGAAGCGTTCTGGCGCCTGCGCGAGTCGATCCCGGAAGTCCTCACGCATCTCAAGCCGGCTGCGACGCTCGACCTCGGCCTGCCGTGGAGCGAGACTGCCAGCTACATCGGGCAACTGGAAGCCGCGTTGCGGGAGCGCCTGCCGGATGCGGAGCACCTGTTCCTCGGGCATCTGGGCGACAACAACATCCACCTGATCAGCGGCCCTGTCGACGACGCCGGCCTGCACCTCGTCGACGAACTGGCCTACGCTGCACTGAAGGGCCGCGGGGGCGCCGTCAGTGCCGAGCATGGCGTTGGCCGGTTGAAGAAGGAATACCTCCTGGTATCGCGCAAGCCTGAGGAAATCGCGCTGATGCGGCGCCTCAAGCAGGCGATGGATCCTGCCGGCATACTGAATCCCGGCCGGATATTCGACTAGCGCTGGAGATCCACATGCATCGCAGAACCTTCATGGGCGCGCTGGGCGCGTCGCTGCTCGCGACGCTCGAGCCGGCGTGGGCGCAGGGCTATCCCAACGCGCCAGTCAGGATGATCGTGCCCTACGCGGCCGGGGGCGGGGCTGACGCCATCGCCCGCCTGCTCGGACAGGGGATGGGCAACGAACTCAGGCAGAGCTTCGTGGTTGACAACCGTCCCGGAGCTGGCGGAATGATGGGCGCCGAGGCTGTCGCCAAGGCGTCCCCGGATGGCTACACCGTGCTCGTCGCCGGCAATCCGGAACTGACCATTACGCCGTGGCTGCAGGCGAAGACGTCGTATGCGCCGATTACCGACTTCACGCCGGTCGTCCTGATATCGCAGTCGCCAAACGTGCTCGTCGCCAATGCATCGCTCGGCGCGAAGACCTTGCGCGCGGCGTTCGACGCGGCAAAACGCAGGCCAGGCGGCATTTCGGTCGGCACGCCCGGCAACGGGTCACCGCAGCACATTGCGCTGGAGTTGTTGCGGGCGCAAACCGGGCTCGACATCGTCCACGTTCCTTACAAGGGGGCCGGCCCCGCCACGGTGGCCGCGCTGGGCGGCGAGGTGACCTTCGCGCTCGTCGGTGCGCCCCCGCTGCTACCGCACATTGCGTCCGGCAAGCTGGTGCCACTCGCAGTCACGCAGCCTCGTCGCTCGCCGCTGCTGCCGAACGTGCCGACGCTTGGCGAGGCGATGGGCGTCATGCGGGACGACGATTTCGTGGCGTGGTACGGCCTGCTTGTGCCATCACGCACGCCGGCGGACGTCGTCGCCCAGCTTGAGAGGGCGGCGTTCACCGTGCTCAAGCGGCCGGACACCAAGGCGAGGTTTTCGGCAATCGGGACGGATCTTGTCAGCATGCCGGGTGCGCAATTCGCAGAACGGATGCGCAGCGAGTCGGCGCGTTACAGAGACATTATCAGGCGCTTCGGTATCAAGGGGGCGTAGCTCCCGCCAGCCAAGGCTGGCGTCGTGATTGGCCCTTTCTGCAAAGTCAGGGCCTACTGATTCTCGAAGCCCGCACCCGCCTATCAGGCAGAAGTGGAAAACCGTTATGCTGGCGAGCCTTGGTGGTTCGCTGGAACGACTTCATCATCTACGGCGTCTTCGCGCGGGAGATCGCCACGCAATTCTTTCCAGCGACAGATCCCGTCGCTTCGCTGATTGGCGCCTTCGGCGTCTTTGCGCTCGGGTACGTTTCCCGGCCGCTCGGCAGTGCCATCCTGAACAGCCTGGGCGACCGATTCGGCCGGCGCGTGGTCTTCCTGGTCTCGGTGCTGGCGATGTCGGCCACGACCATCGGCATTGGTCTGGTCCCCGGCTATGCGGCCATTGGCATGGCCGCACCGGTGCTGCTCGTGCTGCTCCGACTCTTGCAAGGCTTCGTCCTTATCTCGGATTGCCCGCCTGCTGTCAGGCCATTTCACTGGCAGCTTCGCCAGCCAGCGCGACTTCCGTCTCGTCGGTCACCGTGCTTTCCGCTATCGCGCTGTCGTCTTCGGAAACCATGTCGCCCAGACCGATGACGACCGTGATATTCGGCGTCCAGTTCTTGCGGTCCGTGCTGACCTCGGCAAACGTGGTCACCGTTGCGGTGTAGCCCTGCGCTCTGAGGTCGTCGGCCAGCCGTTGCGCGCGCGGTTCCAGCGCTGCTTGCGGATTGTCTTCGTTGATGTCGAGTACCAGTCTGGTCTCGAATTCTTCCTTGCCCTTCTGGATTGCCGTTTGCATTGCCTTCAGTTGCTTGTTCGCGAGCGCGACGAGCTTGCTGTACCTGGATTCTTCCTGGCTGGCGCGCAGTGCTTTGGCGGCGTTGATGATTTCGGTGCGGTCCACGAACATGATTGCCTTTCGAGGTGGGGAGAGAAAGCAGGCGCCGCACGGGCTTGACTTCAGGAGCCAGCTTTTCCGGGATGCGACGATAACTGTATAAATATACAGTGCTCGCCAGCTAACCGGCAAGGAGCAGGTAAAAGTCCAGGATGCGCCTCACTTAAAGCGGCGTTGCTCGGGAGTGATCGAGTCCCGCGCATGGTGAGAGCGCACGATACCTCTCCTGGCTCCGGCTGAGGCTGGGTAGCTTGTAGTGAGCCCTAGGGGAGCAACTGGCTGAAGTCAACCGTCATGAAGACCAAGTTGAGAGAAGCCGACCGGCGTCTTACGACCCTTCACAGTAATCGGCAGCAGCGCTCCGCTCCAGAGCGTCTTATTCGCCGCGCGGGTATTCCCTCTGTTGAGTTCTATGCCCGGTTATTATTTAATTCAGCGTGAATTAAATAATACGACAAACATCGACGAAGCTGGAGCCTGCCGAGGCGTATCAAAAGAGTTGATAACGGCACTCAGTACGGCGAGCCTGAATACAAGACGCAAGGCCTGGATCGTGGTTGCTTTGCGGGACTGTTTCCTGGCTTGCGCCGGCAGGGTCACTCTCACATCGCCTTGTGGCCAGGAAGAGCAACCGAAGGAGACAGACATGGATGCCCCTATTCAACGGAAGGGGCTGCCGAGACGGGCGAACGAGCACGCTATCGGCTGCCCCTCCCGGCGCTCGCCTGCGTTCGACAACGGGGTAAATCCATCAGGCTGACGCCGAATGACGTGAGCGATTCCATCGCGAGGTCGCTTCGATAGATCGGCCGGTGAGGCGCTGTCGGAGTCGCCAGCCACAAAGGGCAAGTCAGGGTATGAGGTCTGTTCGAATTATTGCGAACGGGCGGGATGATATTGCCTCTTTTCTGCCATGACGAGATTCTGCGGCGCGCACCATGGGACCATTTTCAAAGCTAATTCAGGAATTGACGCAGGTAGTGGAGGGACAGATGTTTCTGGGGTATCGCAATCAATGGCTGTGTGCCAGGGCCGTGGCGGCGGCGATCGTGTTGCTTGTATCGGCGGTCGCGAATGCGCAGGGCAGTATCACCCTTTATGGGCGAGTTGCCGGCGGCGTCGACTATATGAACAAGATCGCCACCGGAAATGGGCAAACCGGCGATTTGCTGCGTTACGGCAGCAATCAGTGGGGGGTAAGCCTGTGGGGGCTCCGGGCCAAGGAGGACCTGGGTGACGGTCTCAGTGCGGTGATGAACCTGGAGAGTGCATTCTCATCGGGTGACGGGCAGGGAGCGGGTCTGGGCCTCTTCAGTCGCTACGCTGTTGTCGGGCTTTCCAGCAACACATACGGAACCCTGTGGCTTGGTCGCGCCATGGGCTTGCCTGACTCGGAGGGCTGGACCGTCGATCCGATGGGTATGCAGGCCATCAGCATTGGCACACTTCAAAATGGCAGAAGTTGGGGGTCCCGTGGTAATGCCATCACCTACACTTCACCGGACTGGGGAGGACTCTCGTTCCGGGCGCAGGCAGGCCTCAATGGTACCGCAGGAAATTTCAACGCTGGCAGGCAGTTAGCTGGTAGTTTGAGCTACGAGAACGGCCCCATTTTGATCAAGGGAATTTACGAAGAAATCCGAGATGCCAAAGGGGAATTTACCAATCTATACACTGCTTCACGCCTTTATGAGGCCGGCGCCGCGTATGTGGTAGGCCACCTGAAACTGTTCGGGGGCTATAGTCTCACTCGCTCCGGCGGCGCAACGGTGGCAGACGCCGACAATCCGATGGCCGCTAACAAGCAGCAACAGTTCTGGCTTGGCGCGAACTACCAAGTATCGCCAGCGCTGACGTTGATTGGTGGTGCATACAGGGCAATCCGGAACAATTCTGCCGGCAACGGAACCCTGCTTGCACTCGGCGCAAACTACTTCTTCTCAAAGCGCACCCTGTTGTATGGGACGGTTGGTACCGTCATGAACGGCGGAAAGGCGGCGTTCTCCGTCGAGGCTGGCAGCAACAGGCCTCTGGCGGGTGCAAGTCAGCAAGGCATCTATACCGGCATCGTGCACCGGTTCTGACTTGCAGGCGTTAGGTGCGATGCACGGGCGCCTGAGCCCGCCGGTCTGGCGGCGCGTCGTCGTTCCCAAGCACTTGACGCTCGGACAGTTGCACCATGTCATCCAGGTCGTCATGGGTTGGGCCGACGAACATCTGCACACATTCAGCATTCGTGGCAGGCGTTACGGCGAAGCGCATGAAGGCGTCCTGCAGTTCTGCACCGTGGCGAATGAACTGCCGCTGACCGCGTTTCATCTCCGCGAACACGAAGGCTTAGCCCCCGGTTTGGCGCGGTCTCCGACGTCAATTGCAAAGAGGCGAAAAGCTGGGCCCTAGAATTCACGAACAGCTCGCACAAGTTGGACGTAACCCGAAGCTCGTGCGCTCGTTCTTTAGGCATCCATCTGTCCGCTACATTTCTGACTTATGAGTAAATGACCGGTTACACTGACCTGCGCGAAGGGGTACTGCGGGGCGAACAGAAGATCGAACCAAGCCTCAAAGGCCTGCGCTGGACGCTGCTCAAGGATCGCGACGGCTTGCCAGCCGCACAGCGTGCCGAACTCGACGTGTTGATCGCCAACGTCACGACCAAACGCACTGCCCGTGCCTGGCTGTATCGCGAGCAAGCGTGAAACCCGCATGACGGCTGGCGCGCTTCCGCCGATCACGAAGGCCGCTTGGCAAACAGCTTGCCGCGCGCGGCGGCCGTGATAGCGGCGACTGCCGGGTGCGTGATGCGACGCTCGACCGAGATCGCGTAGAAAGCAGCGGCATGCCGGCCAGGCAGGCGGGAAAGGCCTTGCGCGCGCGCCGGGCCGTCCGAGCGCCTGGGCCAGACCCTGCTGCGCAAGGTGGGGCGCGGCGTCGAGCCCACCGACGCGGGCCGCCTCGTGATGCGCTATGCCGATGAGATCAGGTCGAGCGGCATGCCCAGCGGCACCACGTGGTACTGCTGCGCGATCTCCTCGGCCAGCACGGCCGGCGCGGCGAAAACGCCTTGGCCTTCGCGGCCGAAGGCCTTGAGCAGCGCGCTGTCGTCGAACTCGGCGGCCACCGGCGGCGCGAGCGCGTGCTGGCGCAGCCAGGCGTCGAGCCGCGGACGTAGTGCCGTGTGCACGGTGGGCAGCAGCACCAGCCCGTGGCCTGGAGCAGCCGGGACGCGGCGAAGAAGGCCACACCCGTGCGCCCCAGCAGATGGGTGTAGACGCGCACGCTCAGGCTGGCGGGCGCGGGCACGTCGGAGACGACCAGGTCCAGTCGATGCACCGCCAGTTCGCCCAGCAGGCCCGTGAGTCCGCCCTCGTGGCACGCCAGCCGGGGCGGCTCGGGCAGAGCCATGGCGGGCTCCAGCACGTGGAAGGTAACGGCCTTGGGCACCGAGTCGGCGATACCCACGCGCAGCACCGCGGTGCGCCGCGCGTCGCGCCCCGTCGCCAGCGCCTCCTGCAGCGAGGCGCCCAGGGCAAAGCTCCAGCTGCTTGATCTGGCCGCTGAGCGTCTGCGGCGTGAGGTGCAGCTGCTCGCTGGCGCGCACAATGCCGCCCGCGCGCAGCACGGTCCAGAAGTAGTGCAGGTGCTTGTAGTTCATGCCTTTCCTCGGCGAAAGAAACTTCGTTTTTTTTGAAGTGTCTTGCGTATTTTTTGATTTTTCTCTGATCGTTGCGTACCTACAGTGCGACCATCGCCACCGCACGATGGAGCACGAACCATGAAATGCTCGCACTGCCCCGCACCCACGCTGGTCATCGCCGAGCGCAGCGGCATCGAGATCGACTACTGCCCGCAATGCCGTGGCGTATGGCTCGGCCGCGGCGAACGGGACAAGCTGGTCGAACGAGCGCAACACGAATACGCACCCACGCACGGCAACATGGGCTTTGAGCGCCTGCCTGCGGACAGGCGCCGCAAGTCCTCGTTGTTCAGTGAACTGTTCGACTGATGTCACCTGGCACTGCTTTCTGAACACGAATCGAGGAACACCCCCATGCGAATCTACCCCCGCAACAGCCCAGAAGTCGGCACGCCACTGGGGCCTAGCGCCGCGCACCATGGCGCAACCGCAATAAGCGGCCGCGCAGTGACCGGCACGATCCGCACCTCTGCTTGCACCTATCGCCATGACTGAATTCCTCCACACCAGCTTCCTGGGCCAGGCCGTCTGGCTGTGGCTGGTCTTTGCCAGCGTGGTGGTGGCGCTGCTCGCCTTCGACCTGGGCGTGCTGCACCGCGACGACCACGAGATCGGCATCCGCGAGAGCCTGTGGCTGTCGGGCGGCTACATCGGCGCCGCCATGCTGTTCGGCGGCTGGCTGTGGTGGCTGCTCGGCGCCCAGAGCGGCCTCGACTACTTCACCGGCTTCATGATCGAGAAATCGCTGTCCATGGACAACGTGTTCGTGATCGCGATGATCTTCTCGTTCTTCGCCATCCCGGGCCAATACCAGCACCGCGTGCTGTTCTGGGGCATCCTGGGCGTGATCGTGCTGCGCGCGCTCATGATCGGCCTGGGCGCGGCGCTAGTCACGCAGTTTTCGTGGGTGCTGTACGTGTTCGGCGCGTTCCTGCTGCTCACCGGCATCAAGATGCTATGGATGACCAACCACACGCCCGACCTGGAGAAGAACCTGCTGCTGCGCTGGCTTCGCGGGCACCTGCGCGTCACGCCCGGGCTGTACGGCAACGCCTTCTTCGTGCGCGCGCCGCACCCCGCCACCGGCCGGTCCGTGACCTGGGTGACGCCGCTGTTCCTCGCGCTGTGCATGGTGGAGTTCGTTGATCTGATCTTCGCCGTCGACTCGGTGCCCGCGATCTTCGCCATCACCACCGACCCGTTCATCGTTTACACGAGCAATATCTTCGCCATCCTGGGCCTGCGCGCGCTGTACTTCGCGCTGGCGGCCATGATCCACCGCTTCGCCTACCTTAAGTACGCGTTGGCGCTGGTGCTGGTGTTCATCGGTGGCAAGATCTTCCTGGTCAACCTCGTGGGCAAGATCCCCTCGCTGCTGAGCCTGGGTATCACGGCCGGCCTGATCGCCGGCGGCGTGCTCGTGTCACTGTGGAAGACGCGCGGCGCGGCATCCCAGAGGCCGGCAGACCAAGCTCCGGATGCCAAGGCCCGTACCCTGGAGCGTTGATCCCCGCCCGCAGCCTTGGCCATGACGAGCCCTGGCTGATTGCGCCGCATGGCGGTCCCATGCGGGCAAAGTCCAAGGGGCTGGCCTGCGGCGGGTCTAGCAGGCATAACCCGGGCAGCAGGTGGGGTGGGCAGCGGCGCAGGCGATCCGCAGCACCAGTTGGTCGTGCAGCCGCAGGTCGTTGCGGAAGCAGAACACCAAGGGGGCGGTGCGCCTGGCCGTGCGAGCGGCGGCAGCGGTCGGAGCAGTACCGCGTCGCAGACGCGCGCACGGCCGCCATGCGCCGTAGTGCCATTCACGGAGCGGGCAGGATCACCTTGTCGATCACATGCAACACGCCGTTGCTGGCGAACACGTCAGTTGCCACGATGCGCGAGGAGCGTCCCCGCTGGTCGGTGATCGTGAGCGCAGGCGTGACCGTGAAAGTGCCGCCCTGGACAGTCTTGATGGGCGTATTTACCGGCACCTCGGCCTTGAGCACGCGGCCGGGCGCGACGTGGTAGGTTAGCACCTGGGTCAGCAGCGGCTTGTTGGCCAGCAGCTGGTCCTTGGTCACGCCCAGCTCGCCCAGCAGCGCGGCGAAGGCTTCGTTGGTGGGGGCGAACACGGTGAACGGACCGGCGCCGTTGAGCGTGTCCACCAGGCCCGCGGCCGTGACCGCCTCGACAAGGATGCTCAGGGAAGGGGTGCCTAGTGCCGTCTGCACCAGGGTCTTGTCCGCCGGCAGCAGCACCTTGTCGATGAGATGAATGACGCCGTTGGACGCGGTGATGTCGGTCTGCACGATCCGGCTGCTGCGGTTGCGGCCATCGGTGATACGCAGCGCGGAATCCACCAGGTCGATCTTGAAGACGCCCCCCTCCAGCGGCGTGATGGCCTTGCCCAGCGGCACCTGCGCCTGCGTGACCTTGGCGCCCAGTACGTGGTACTTGAGCACGGCCGTCAGTAGTGGCTTGTTGGCCAGCAACTGTTCCTTGGTCACCCCCAGCTCGCCCAGCAGCGCGGCAAAGGCGTCGTTGGTGGGGGCAAAAACGGTGTACGGGCCGGGGCCCGACAGGGTGTCGGCCAGCTGCGCGGCCGTCACGGCCTCCCCCAAGATGCTCAGGCGGGTGTCGCTTTTCGCCACCTCAGTGATCGTGCCGGGGTCGTTGTCATCGCCCCCTCCGCAAGCCGCCAGCAGGGCCACCAGCGACAGCACCAAAGCCTTCTTGAACCCGTTTAGCATGTATTGTCTCCTGAACAAAAGATCAATTCACGTCATTGCGCGCAACCAGTGTGTGTGGTGTCCCGTGTCGTTGCCTCCTTGCGATGGGGTGGATTGAAAAAGTGCTCCTTCCGTGGATAAGGCTTACCAGTCCGCGCGCCGCAGCGCGGGCAGTCAGCGCCGCACGAACAGGTTCGGCGGGTCGTGTTCCCAGGCCGCCTGGTGGTCGTACACGCGGGTGCCGTGGTGGGCCATTCCTGCCAGGCAATGCGCTGCTGGCGGCTCCAGCGGGCCACGGACTGCTCGCGCACGTAGCTGTCGCCATTGCCGGTTTCCTCGTGCGAGGCCAGCCGGGCAAAGGGCCGCTGCCCATGCAGCCGTGCAAGCACGTCGGCCACCTCGCCCACGGCGATACATCGGTCTTGGCTCGCTCGAACGCGTGATCGAGCCGCGCCAGCTCGTACCAGCGACTCTGGTAGCGCTGCAGGTCGAACGGCGTGACCGCCGCCACGAGGGGCAGCGGGCTGGTGCTGGCGCAGCCCGCGTGCAGGCCAGTGCCTTCCAGCAGCGCGAGCAGCCCCAGGCGGCCGGACCGGGACCGGCGCTGCAGTGGCGAGGAAAAGACGATTGGGGTGGTGTCCATGGGATGCCCTCCAAGGGCTCAGTGGGTATGGCGCCACTGCGTCACCAGGGACGGCAGCCCCGACAACTGCTGCACGGCGCTGATGCCGTCCAGCGGTTTCTGGTACAGCGCCGTGCATGAGCCGCCCACCCACAGGGCGGTAGTCGCAGGCAGCTGGCCGCGCAACTCGCGTAGGCTGGCCTGCACCACCGCGGCGTTGTGCACATTGCTGAAGCTCAGGGCCACCACGTGGGCGCGGTGGGCCTGTGCGGCCTGAGCCACGTCCCCCACCGGGGTCTGCGTGCCCAGCGAGACGCAGGTGCAGCCCTCGAGCGTTAGCAGCGCCTCGACCATCAGCAGCCCCAGGCTGTGCAGCTCCTGGGGCAGGGTGGTGAGCAGCACCTTGGGTTCCTGCGGAACGGGCAGCGGCGCGAGCGAGGCGATGGCATGGCGCATCACGCCGGTGACCACCTCGGTGAACAGGTGTTCCTCGAACACCTCAAAGCGCCCCTGAGCCCATGCGTCACCCACGGCCGTGGTCAGGGGCGCCACCAGGTCCGTGACGAAGGGCGCCAGTCCCATGCGAAGTTGGGCGTGACTGAGCGCGTGCCGCAGGGTCTGGGGGGCGTGTGCACCAATGGCATCGAGCAGTTCCGCGATTGCCGGGGAAGAGGCGCTGTCGCCGGCATTTGTCCTGGACAAAGCCATGGGCGCGGCGGGAACCGCCTGGGCCAGCAGGGCGTGCAGCGCCGCGCTGTCCAGGCCCACCACCTTGCCGGGGCGCAGGCCCGCATCCAGCAGCCGGCGGATGAGCTTGAGCTGCTGCACCTGGGGCGCGGTGTACAGCCGGTCGCCTGCGGCATCGCGCAGCGGCTGTGGAAAACCGTAGCGCCGTTCCCAGACGCGCAGGGTGTCCTTGGCCAAGCCCGTCTCGCGCTCCACGGCGGCAATCGGCAGGCCGGCATCGCCGCCGGAGGCGGTCAGCGTGCTCATGCCGCGGCCTCCGTGCGGCGGGCCGGCGTCAGGGGCGGAAGGGAGCGGTGGGAGGGGGTCATGGACAAAAAGGGAGTGTTGGCCCTATTTGTCTAGGACAAAAAAATAGTTTTGTCCAGTACGTTACGGCAAAGAATCAGCGCACGGGGGGGCTGCCGCCGGCACCCCGCCGGAGATCGCGTCTGTGCGGTGGCCTCGAGGACCGCATCGCGGAATACGACCAAGCAATCGGCGGAATCGCCCGCACCGACGGCGCTGAGACTGCGCTTAGCCGTCTGGGCCTCGTACCAAGAAGACCACGAAACCGAAGGCACCCAAGCTTGTTTCCGACGAGCTGATTGACCAGTTGCTGGCCCAGGTCGAGAACAAGGAAGCCGAGTCGATTCTCGGCGAATCAGGCCTGTCCGGGCTGCTCAAGAAGCGGTCGGCCGAGCGCATGCTGGCCGCCGAACTGACCCACCATCTGGCTGCTGAGGCCAAGGAAGGCAGGAGCCGCAACCACCGCAACGGCACCAGCCCAAAGACCGTCATCACGCCCAATGGCGAACTGGAACTGGACATTCCACGCGACCGGCAGGCCACCTTCGAGCCGCAGCTGGTGGCGAAGTACCAGCGCCGGCTGCCCGGCTTCGACGACCACGTGATCAGCATGTGGACATTTTCGAATGTTTTGACCTGTTACGACTTATCAATTCTACGCGACAACGGATCAATTCTGCCGAGGCAGCCACCCGCATCATAGCTACAAGCGCGGACACGGCCTGCCTTCGCAGACTCCGCAGCTACAAAGGAGAATTCCATGCACTTCCTCGATGGGGCCCTGCTGCCCGAAAACCAGGAAAAACTTGTCATCACCGCCGCTCCGTATGGCCCGCAATGGGAGCCGGGTGACTTTCCATCCGACATCCCGGTCACGATCGAGGAGCAGGTGCAAAAGGCGGTGGACTGCTACAACGCCGGCGCCACCGTGCTTCATTTCCATGCCCGCGAGGACGATGGTTCGGGCTGCAAGAACCTCGACCGCTTCAACGAGTTGCTATCGCGCCTGAAGCAGGCGGTGCCCGACATGATCATCCAGGTCGGCGGCTCGATCTCGTTCGCACCGGTCGAGGAGGGCGCACCCGCCGAATGGCTGAGCGACGAGACCCGTCACATGCTGGCGCGCCTGAAGCCGACGCCCGAGCAGGTCACCGTGGCCATCAACACCGGCCAGATGAACACGGTGGAGATCATGACCCCTGAGGACTGCGCGGGAACCTCGTTCGAGCGCAAGGCGGTCTACGACGCCTACGAGGAGATGATCGTTCCAGCCGGGCCCGCCTGGTTGCGCGAACACCTCGCCCAACTTGCGGCCAACGGCATTCAGCCGCACTTCCAGATCACCATGAAGTCGGGCCTCGTCACCCTCGAGCGCCTGATCCGGCGTGGCATCTACAAGGGGCCGCTCAATGTGAACTGGGTCGCGCTCAGCGGCGGCTTCGACAACCCGGACCCCTATAGCATGATGGAGTTCATTCGCCTTCTCCCTGATGGCTCGACGCTCACGCTGGAATCGCTGATGCGCGCCACCCTGCCGATCAACACCATGGCCATCGCCATGGGCCTGCATGTGCGCTGCGGCATCGAGGACACGATCTGGGGCCCCACCGGCGAGCCGATGTCCAGCGTGAAGCAGATCGAACAACTGGTGCGCATCTCGCACGAACTGGGTCGGGGCGTCGCGTCGGCCCAGGAGGCGCGCGCAATCTTCAAGATCGGCACGCAGTACCAGACCACCGAGCAGACGCTCGCCGAGTTGCGCTATCCCACCGCACGCCGTCCGATCAGGCCGGCGCTGGCAGAACGCAAGGTGGCAGCATGAAAGACCATCATGAAGTGACCGTTGTTACGGTACCGGGGCTGCGAGAGGAAACGCCGGCGCACTGGCAGACGCTGCTGGCCCACGAACTGCCCAACGTTCGCTCGCTCCCTGCGTTGGGGCGCACCAACATCGACCTGAATGCGCGGGTCGCGGCGATCGATGCCGCCGTACTGGCTGCGCCGGCGCCGGTCATCATCTTGGCGCACAGTGGCGGATGCATTGCGACAGCGCACTGGGCGCGCCGCACCGGCGGCCGGATGATCATCGGCGCCCTGCTGGCGACACCGCCGGACCTCGAGAAGCCTCTGCCGCCTGAGTTCCCTGCGCTGTCGGCTTTCGCCGAAGCAGGCTGGACACCTATGCCGAAGGGGCGGCTACCTTTCCACTGCATCGTGGCGGCGAGCCGCAACGATCCGCTGGGTGAGTTTGCAAGGGTGAAGGACATGGCGTCCGGCTGGGGCGCGGAGCTGGTCGACCTTGGCGAGGTCGGGCATCTGAACCCAGCGTCGGGCTATGGGCCATGGCCCGCAGCACGCGCGCTGATCCGCAGGCTGGCCCAACGCCAAGACGTGTCGGGAGTCCTCGCATGAGCCAAAGCCAAACACCCACTTGTGACGCCTTGCGCGCACAAGGCCACTGGAACCCAGATTGGGACGCCATGGCGTCTCTGGCGCCGGGCTGGACCGAAGAGTTTATGCGCATGGTCAGCATCCCGCTGAACTCCTCCGCGCTCGACTCGCGGACCTTCGAACTGGTCTGCATTGCGATCGACGCGTCTGTGACCCACATGTTCGCGCCCGGCACGCGACGCCACATTCGGCGAGCGCTCGACCTCGGCGTGAGCGCCGACGAGATCATGGCCGTGCTGCAGCTCACCGCAACGCTGGGACTGCATACCATGAGCCTGGCAGCGCCCCTGCTACAGCAGGAACTGCGCGAGCGCCAGGCCACGGCCACCGAGCGGGCATGAACCTCGTTCTCCGCTCTCAGGAGCCTGCCTTGAAAGCCATGAGCAACACCCGCATCGACCAGCAGGGGGAGCCATATGAACTAGCTCCAACAGATTGAACAACTCGCGCGTACCGCCAACGAGTTCGGCCAGTGGCAGGGAAACGCGGGGAGTGTAACGCGGCCTCGTGGAGCGGTTACTGAATTGCCTCACTGCATATTTGAAAGGACAAGATGACTCTGCCTGACAAAATGACACTGAATACTGTACGCCGTAGTCTTGTGCGCGCCGCGGTGGCCGGATTGTTTGCGGCTTCGACGTCGATCGCTATGGGCCAGCCTCTGGGCGATCGCCCGATTCGCATCATTGCCGTTGGCACGCCGGGAGCGACGGCGGATATTCTGGCGCGAGTAGTGGCCGACTCCTTGACCAAGAGTTTGGGGCAGCCCGTCGTCGTGGAATCCAAGCCAGGTGCGGGTGGTGCCGTGGCCATGGAATCCTTTTTGAGAGCGCCCCCAGACGGACACACCTACCTGCTGTCCATTAGCAGTCTGGTTTCGGAGCTACCCTACACGTTCAAGCCTAAGTACGATCCGTTCACAGCGATTCGGCCGCTGGTGGAACTGGGAAGCATGGGCGCGATGCTAGTGGGCAATGTCAACCTGCCACCCAAAAACTTTCAGGAGTTGGTTGCGTATGTGAAGGCCAACAAGGGGAGGGTCAATATCGGCTCGTTCTCGCCGGGAACGATGTCGCACATACTCGGACTCCAATTGAACCAACTGGCGGGGCTCGATATGAATATCATTCAATACAATGGCTCCACTCCCGGATTGGTGGATGTTATGGCGGGGAACATCCAGTTTCAGCTGGATGTGCCATTGACTTCCGTGCCCCTGATCAAAGCGGGAAAACTCAAGCTATTCGCGGTCAGCTCGCCCAGGCGCTCCGAATTGATGCCAGAAGTCCCGACTTTCGCCGAATTGGGCTATGACGCGATGACACGAACCTCCTGGATGGGATTGTGGACGCTCCCTGGTGTGCCGGATGCAATCCAGCAACGCATCCGGAGCGAAGTTTTGAAAGCGTTAAAGACGCCAGAGATAGGCGAACGGCTCTCCTCGCTAGGTCTAAGTGTGAATACCCAAAACCCGCGCACTCCCGACCAATTGTCCATGAGCTTGAGGAAGGATTACAAAACAACGGGCGAAGTGCTGCAAGCAGTTGGCTATAAGAGTCAGTAAGCGTTTCGGCGGGGACCCGTCGTGAGGCGTCGCTCTTTGAGAGGAGGACGCCGTGGACGCCGTGAATCATGGCACCGAACAGCTCTTCACCAGCCCGTCATGATCGCTGGACGGCATTCCTTTTTGCATCTGCCGCGGGGAAGCACATCACTGGGCAGGGATCGGGCGATCAAAGGAGAGCTATTGGGATCGCCCGGCATCATGGGCCGGATAGCACGCCGCCCCTCCGGCTGCCGATCGAAGAGGCACCTTCCTGACACTGCAGTGATGGTTGCCTGTATCACAGGCGCATGAGTGGACGTCCTTGTGAGCGCGTCGTCCGATGGCACCAATATAAAGACCGAGGAGAACAAAGTTGGGCATCAGCTGCAGCAATACCATAGAGTTTGATCGAACATTTCGGCCGGTTCGGCAAGGCAGCATCGGCCTCGCCGCGATGATGAAGAAGGGGGGGCTTGTTGTTCTCATGGTTGGTGCAGGAGGCGGTACGGCGCTGGCTCAGACCAGCGTCACCCTGTACGGCGTAGCCGACGCCAACCTGGAGTTTGCCAACCACGTGGGCGCGGCGCCCGCACCGGCAAATGGCTACAACCCCGGCCCAGGCAATAAGGTCTACCGGATGAACTCTGGCGGCTTGTCCGGCTCGCGTTTTGGCTTGCGAGGTACGGAAGACCTCGGTAGCGGGTTGTCGTCGCTATTCGTGCTGGAAGGCGGCTACAACCAGGACGCTGGCACCTTGCAGCAGGGCGGCCGGCTGTTCGGCCGCTCGGCGTACGTCGGCCTCGCGAGCAAGAACTATGGACAGGTAGCCTTTGGTCGGCAATACACGTCGCTGTTCGACTCGATGTCGAACTTCGTGCCGGCGCTCTACGCCACATCTTATGAGCCGAGCGCTTCGCTGCTGGGACCCAACTATCGTGAAGACAACACGGTCAAGTACAAGGGCGCATTCGGTCCGCTGACCGCAGCGTTGCACTGGTCATTCGGCGTCGGTCTGGCTGTGCCGCAGACCAGCCCGTTGCTGGTTGCCGGTGGCGGTAACGGTGAGGTGCCTGGTCAGTTCCGTCGGGACACCGGTTATGGCGCGGGCCTGTCCTATTCCGCCGGTGGTATCGGCATCTCGGCAGGCTACGACCAGTTCAATCCGACATTTGGCAGCGCCACCGGTACCTTCAAGAACGCTGCCATTGCAGGGAGCTATGCCTTTGGCAATGCCAAAATTATGGGCGGTTATCGGTGGGGTCAGAACCGGGGAGCGAACGGCAGCATGATCAAGCGCGACGACTACTACTGGTTTGGCGGGCAATATCAGTTAACGCCGGCCCTGGGTTTAATCGCGGAGTTTGCCTACGACAATATTAAGAACCTGTTCGGCAACCAATCGATACCCAATCCCTGGCAGATCAATCTCATCGGCACCTACTCATTCTCGAAGCGCACCGATATCTACCTGACGGCGGCTTATTCGAAGAATGCAGGGCTGGGACTGGATTCGCTGGCCAACGGCTTCGCCAACAGCCTTGCGCTGGGCAACAGCTATACCCTCGGCCGGGGCGAGTCCAACATGCTGGGGATCGGGCTAGGCGTGCGTCACAAGTTCTGAGTGCGCCGGGAGATTGGCAACGGAACTAGGTGGTGCGAGTCCAGTACGATGAAGAAAGCGAGCCACATCGGCTCCGAGCCGTGCGCTGGCCACCGTGAGGTGGTCAGCGATGCGTCGGCAAGCGTACGTACGGTCCGACGTAATTCCTGGTGCCGACGCGGTTTAGAACGTGGAAAGCAACATGGAGCAGTGCGCGGCGCGAACGCCTCAAAGACCCGGCGCGGTAGCGTTTGCGCGCTGCGACGCCACCGTGGTGTCCGGGCTAACCCGCCCCTGTCATCAAAGGGAAAGCACAAGACATACAAGGGAAAGCGGCAAGTCGGACCAAGCTTGATGATTCGCCACACAGGTTGTCCCTCCGGCGAACTCGATAGGCAAGCCGCAGGTGCGATTTCATATTCGATAGAAGACAGGAGGCGACAAGGCGAACTTCGTTAGGTTTTACGAGATCGCAACGAAGCCGCCGGCATGATCGAGGCGGCCGCGCCCCCGCGTCACCCGTCTGTCCGTTGACGATCGTGACTTATTCAGGCCATCTGCGTCCGCCGCAGCCGGCCCCCGGCGACCCAAACAGAGGTTGCACCTGCGGATTAGCCGTGCGTCGGCGTTCTGCTCGGAGAGAGTTGGGACGCCGTGTTCCTTCCGCAAGAATTCTGAGTAGCATTTTCGACGGTTAATCAAGCCTTTAAGGGCTCGTTTCTCTGCTGCTGATGCGGCAACGCAGCCGGCAAAGCCGACGAGCGTGACCCGAAAAGGGTGGCTTCTTTAACAACCAAACAATCGATAGTGTGCGAGCTTGATAACGGATGCAAAAGACTTCGGTCTTTAGTTCAAGTTATCAATACTCGCATGGATCGAAAACTGGCGGGGCAGCACGCTTGGACAAGTCTACGCCTCCAGTACGTTCTTGAACTGACGACGTCCAAAGTTTTGCACGAGCCCGATTTCTGCGTCGCGCCAAGATGGCGCTCGTATCCCGCCGGATGAGTGCCTCTACCAGTCCGTGGACAACGCCGGCAAGACCATTGATTTCCTGCTGCGGCCGCGCCGGCAAGCAAATCAGCCGGCTTCCGGTTCGAGTTCGCAATCCAGCGAATTGACGATGCGCGCTACCGCACAATAGAACGCGCCCGTCGCGAGCAGCTCCATCAGGTGCTTCTCTCCGAAGCGCTCCAGCATGGAGTTCATGGTCGCCGCACTCGCGCCGCTGGCATGCGTCAGATCGTCTGCGAGCTGTAGCACCAGGGCTTCGTCCGCGTCGAACAGCGGGCCATCTCGTCCGTCCGGCAATGCGGCGAGCTGCGCCGGCGTGACGCCTTCGGCCCGCGCCATGTGCACGTGGTGTCCGTATTCGTACCTCGATTCGTGCCGCAAGGCGATCTGCACGATCAGCAGCTCGCGCAGCTTGCGCGAGACAGACAGGTCGTTGCGAAGGCCGCGCGAGCAAGGCGCCCAGGCCTTGGCGAGCGCCGGGGACCAGGCCATCATCCGCCAGACGTTCAGCACGGTGCCTTGCTGCTTCATCTTCTCGAAGACGTCCTTCAGTTCCGGGTCCACTGTGTCCGTATCGACCATCCTCATGCGTGCCATGCTCTTGCCTCCATCAGTTTGCAGTTTCCCGCGACAAACCAAATTATGACAATCGGCCGGTTGGCAGCTATTGATCAGCGGTCACATGGACTTGTTCTTTTGTCTCACGCTGGCGCTCCCGACGGGATTGGATGAAGCTGGTGCCGAAGCTGGCCTGGAACCAGTGCGCAAAGGCGCTGGCTGAGGAGAAACCGAGCATCAAGGCTGCGTCTTCCAGCGAATGATCACTGTCGTCGCGCAGCTTTAGCGCCCGCTCTCGACGGACGGAATTCAGCACGGTCTTGAACTGTTCGCCCTCCAGGGTCAGTTGCCGGTGCAGGGTCTGCCGGCTGACGCCCAGGTGCTGCGCCACCTTGTCAACCGTGCAACGGCCGCTGCCCAATAAGGCCGCGATCAGGTGGCGCACGGTTTCCTTGCACCCCAATTTGCGTTGGTTGAGCGCGGAGTCCATGAAGCGACGCGCGAAACTACCCAGCCCTGCCTGCGTCGAGGTCAGCTCACGAGCCATGTCGCTTGCTGCGCAGACGATTCCGTTGAAGGCGCTATTGAACTCGATGCGCTTGCCGAGGAAGGAACGATGAAAGGTCAGATCCGCTGGCGGCCGATGGGTGAAGCAAACCTGACGAGGTTCCCATCTGGGACCCAAAAGGTCGCGCAGCACCTGGAACATCACGCCGACCGTCAGCTCCATCGCCTGGCGCGTCGGGACCGACTTGCCCAATATCAATTCCTCGCGGATGACGACAACCTCATCCTCTTCATCCACTCGGGCCAGCAGCGCGTCACTGAGCACACGGTTGTAGCTCAGTAGTGTCTTGATCGCGCTCAGCGCAGTGTTCTCCTGCTTGATCACGAGGCTGACGGGGCCGAGTTCCCAGATATGGCGGCGGCTGGCTAGCCTGAGGCCGAACGCCTCCATGTCCGAGGCTTGCGCACAGTGGTTCAGTAAGCGGCATACCGCCTCCATGCCGATCAGGGCCTCGCTGTCGTCGAGACACCGGCGCGGCAGGCCCGCCTTGCGCATCATCGCCAAGGGGTCAAGTCCAGCCGACTGCGCGAGGTCGGCGAAGCCCGTCAGGCTGGCACTTCGGATGAGATGGGTCACCTGGGTAGTGGACATTTTCGAATGTTTTGACCTGTTACGACTTATCAATTCTACGCGACAACGGATCAATTCTTCCGAGGCGGCCACCCGCATCATAGCTACAAGCGCGGACACGGCCTGCCTTCGCAGACTCCGCAGCTACAAAGGAGAATTCCATGCACTTCCTCGATGGGGCCCTGCTGCCCGAAAACCAGGAAAAACTTGTCATCACCGCCGCTCCGTATGGCCCGCAATGGGAGCCGGGTGACTTTCCATCCGACATCCCGGTCACGATCGAGGAGCAGGTGCAAAAGGCGGTGGACTGCTACAACGCCGGCGCCACCGTGCTTCATTTCCATGCCCGCGAGGACGATGGTTCGGGCTGCAAGAACCTCGACCGCTTCAACGAGTTGCTATCGCGCCTGAAGCAGGCGGTGCCCGACATGATCATCCAGGTCGGCGGCTCGATCTCGTTCGCACCGGTCGAGGAGGGCGCACCCGCCGAATGGCTGAGCGACGAGACCCGTCACATGCTGGCGCGCCTGAAGCCGACGCCCGAGCAGGTCACCGTGGCCATCAACACCGGCCAGATGAACACGGTGGAGATCATGACCCCTGAGGACTGCGCGGGAACCTCGTTCGAGCGCAAGGCGGTCTACGACGCCTACGAGGAGATGATCGTTCCAGCCGGGCCCGCCTGGTTGCGCGAACACCTCGCCCAACTTGCGGCCAACGGCATTCAGCCGCACTTCCAGATCACCATGAAGTCGGGCCTCGTCACCCTCGAGCGCCTGATCCGGCGTGGCATCTACAAGGGGCCGCTCAATGTGAACTGGGTCGCGCTCAGCGGCGGCTTCGACAACCCGGACCCCTATAGCATGATGGAGTTCATTCGCCTTCTCCCTGATGGCTCGACGCTCACGCTGGAATCGCTGATGCGCGCCACCCTGCCGATCAACACCATGGCCATCGCCATGGGCCTGCATGTGCGCTGCGGCATCGAGGACACGATCTGGGGCCCCACCGGCGAGCCGATGTCCAGCGTGAAGCAGATCGAACAACTGGTGCGCATCTCGCACGAACTGGGTCGGGGCGTCGCGTCGGCCCAGGAGGCGCGCGCAATCTTCAAGATCGGCACGCAGTACCAGACCACCGAGCAGACGCTCGCCGAGTTGCGCTATCCCACCGCACGCCGTCCGATCAGGCCGGCGCTGGCAGAACGCAAGGTGGCGCGATGAGCGACGCACAACGGTCCGCAGCGCCCACACTGCTGCAAGGTCCAGGTCTGTGTGACGAGGCACCGGACCACTGATCAGCCTGCAGCGAATGAACTGATCCGCGAACTGGCGCAGGACGCGTCGATGCCTATCGTCCGCAGAACACCCCGTCGTGTGAAAAATAGAATCGAGGAGATATCCATGAAAGCTGCTAGCCTTGCGTCTTGTCGTTTCGCGCTCGGCGCGTTGTTGCTGGCCTGCTCATCGCTGGCACAGGCCTGGCCCGATCGAGCCATCAAGATCATCGTCCCCGCGCCTGCTGGCGGGAATATGGACGGGCCGGCTCGCATCTTTGCCAGCTATTTGTCCAAGGAAGTTGGCCAACCTGTCATTGTTGAAAACAAGGCGGGCGCGGGGGGCTCCATTGGAGTGCAGGCCATGCTAAACGCGCCTGCCGACGGCCACGTCATTCTGTACACCAGCTCGAACGTGCTGACCGAAATACCGCACGTCATGAAGCCCCCCTATGACCCGATGAAGGACGTGCGGCCGGTGGCGGCGCTCACCCAGTACCGCTACGTGCTGGTCGTTGCGCAGGACTACCCAGCGAATGACCTGGCCGGCATGGTGCGGCAGCTCAAGGCCGCGCCGGACAAGAGCAGCTTTGCATCACCGAGTCCTGGAACGATCGCGCAGCGCGGGGGTGAGATGCTCAATCTCAAACTCGGCGTGAACATGCAACACGTTCCGTATTCGGGTACTCCTCCAGCGCTGCTCGCGGTGATGTCCAATCAGGTCACGATGGTTCTGGACAGCGTCGTGACCTCGGGACCCCATCTGCAGAGCAGCAAAATCAAGGCGCTGGCCATCGCGGGCACCACTCGCTACCCCGGCATGCCGCAGGTTCCGACCTTCGCTGAACAGGGTTTTCCGGAGTTCAATGATTTCAGCAGCTGGCAGGGCATCGCGGTATCTCCCAAGGTACCAGCCGCCGTTGTCGAAAAGCTCTACGCCGTCACGCGCCACATCGCCGGTCTGGCGCCGTTCCGCGACCAGGTCGCAAAGCTGAGATTCGAGCCGATCACGCCCGAATCGCCGCAGCAATTCGCGCAGCGTCTGCAGTCGGACTACGACCACTTTGACGCACTGAACCGCAAGTTGACCCTGAAGCAGTAAGACCTCACGAAACCTTGATGGAAATGATTCAGCTATGAAAGCAGCCATGATTATCTCGGGCCCGCAAGGCGGCCATCTGGAAATCCGGGAGATTCCCCGCCCGACGCCCGGTCCCGGCCAAGTGGTGGTGCAGGTGATGGCCTCGGGCCTGAACCGGGGCGAATTGGTCCGGGTGGGTGAGGCGAAAAGCGGCGGCCCGATACTGGCCGGCATCGAGTTCGCCGGCATTGTCAGCCAGGTCGGACCCGATGTGCGCGGCGTGCGTGAAGGCGACCGCGTGACCGGCCACGGCTGGGGCGGCCAGTCCGAGTATGTGCTGGCCGAGGCGCGCGCGCTGATCCCGATCCCGGCCACGCTGTCCTGGGTCGAGGCGGCCGCATTCCCCAATGTGTTCATCAGTACACACGACGCGCTGGTCACTAATGGCGAGTTCCGTGCCGGCCAATCTGTGCTCGTGAATGCCGCCACAGGTGGCATGGGACTGGCAGCCGTCCAATTGGCCGCCCAACTCGGCGCCAGCCAGGTCATCGCCACCTCGCGCTCGGCGGCCAAGCTCGCGCGGCTGCGTGAATACGGTGCGACTCACACCATCGATACCTCGCAGCAGGACACCGTGCAGGCCGTGAAAGACATCACCGACGGCCGCGGCGTGGACGTGATCATCGACTCACTGGGCGGCGCGGTGTTCGACACCAACCTGAAATGCCTGGCCGTGCGCGGCCGGCTAGTCATCATTGCGCGGATGAGCGGCGTCGATACCGCCCAGGTCGACATCAAGCACATGTGGGTCAATCGCCTGAAGGTTGTCGGGACCACCTTCCGCACCCGTACCGAGGAAGAACGGCTCGCCTTGATCGAAGCGTGCGCGCGCGATGTGCTGCCACTGCTGCGCGAGGGTCGCCTCAAGATGCCGGTCGACCGCCTGTTCGCACTCGACGACATTGCACAGGCCCACGCCTACATGGCAACCAACCAGCATTTCGGAAAGATCATCGTGGCCGTCCACAAAAGCGTGATGGCGGCCGCCGTGCCAATCACCGTGTCGCAGACTGCGACGAAGGAGCTTGCATGAACATTAAGATCACACCACTCACCGGCTCGATTGGTGCCTCGGTCGAAGGCATTTCGCTCTCGGAGCCCTTGTCCAGCGAAATGCTCGAGCAACTGGGCAAGGCATTCCTGCAGCACTGCGTGCTAGTGTTTCGCGACCAGTCGCTCAAGCCGGCGGCTCAGCTGGATTTCATCCGACACTGGGGCGAGCCGGTTGTTCCGGCCCTGCTGTCCAGGCTGCGGCTCGATGAGTATCCCGAAGTGGTCCAGATCCGAACGGCGCCGAAGGAGCTTATTTCGACCGAGGCCTGGCATTACGATGCGCCGCACACGCCCGTGCCGCCCAAGATCACCATGCTCAGCGCGCAGGTGGTACCGGTGGGTGGTGACACGATGTGGTGCAACCAATATCTCGCCTACGAGAGGCTGACTCCCGTCATGCAACGCATGCTGCAAGGCCTGCGCGTCCAGTTCCGTGCCGTGCGGCTGGCCCGCTCCCAAGGCGTGTGCGAGTCCGATGCGCCCTCAGCAGTGCACCCGATGGTGCGCACGCATCCGGAGACCGGCCGCAAGGCGCTCTACATCGGGCATCCGGACAATGTGATGGGCATCGAGGGTATGACCGAGGCCGAAGCGCGGCCCTTGCTGAACTTCCTGTATGAGCACAGCACGCAGCCGGACAACGTTTACCGCCATATGTGGCGCGTCGGCGATGCGCTGATGTGGGATAACCGGTGCACCATGCACTATGCGGTCCACGACTACGGCAACCAGGAACGCCTCTTGAACCGAGTCACCCTGAAGGGCGAAGTGCCCACTTGAAAAAGGGCGCTTTCCTGGCGGCGGGGCTGCTTTGGGGCGGCAACGCTCAAAGCGGCCGGTTTCACCTCTCTCGAGGCCGAGTCGACCGCGTGGATGGCATCCGGGACGCCATGCATCCACCGGCCGTCCTGCTTGACGCTATATGAACGCCGCCCGGCATTTGGATGGTGTACAAGAGTCGAGGGACTTTGGGCAGCCCACGAGTCTCGCGCGTGCGCCGCCCGACGGGGCTGCGCAGCCGGGTTACGGGCCTTGTAGGAGCCGCGCGTAAACCGCCTTGACGCTGCCGGCAGGAGGCGTAGAATCTGCAGGGTCGGGTGCCGCAAGGTTCCCGATAATGGTTGTGAACCTTCTTCTTGAAGGCCTTCTGGACGGCGGTTCGATTCCGCCCAGGTCCACCAGAAGCACATTGCACGGGTAGTGCGCTTCTGATGGGCCTGACCTGGTTTCGACAGGGGGAGATAGGGTCGTGAGGCAACTCGTCAGAGAAGACGTTAAAACTAAATCGAAGTAAATGCTAACGACGAAAAGTTCGCATTGGCCGCCTAACAGCCGCCTTGGGTTGTAACTGACCTCGAAACAGAAAAGTTACTGACAAGGGCTCCTTCGGGGGCCCTTGTTCATTTGAAGGCTTGGCATCGATGGCAGCAGCGAATACTCGGAAATGCTCGATCACGACGGCAAATGACAGCTCCTCCTGGCGTGCCTCAATGACCCCGCCCGCCTACTTCTCTATGCTGGCGAAAACAGTCCCTACAGCGGCCCAAGCTATAAAACCGTGAAGCCCCGTCCAAGGGTGTGACGTAAAAGTCTAGACATTATGCCGGGTATGTGTCGCCGAACGGTCGGTGGTGCCACCGACCTGGTCGCCGGCGAGAAGTCTTGGTCATCGGAGGGGCAGGGGGGTGCGGCAAGTCATGGATCTCCCCCTCTGGCCGTCGTCTCTTCGCGACCCAAAACAGCCGGCCGTCGTTGACGTTCGCCATGGCCGCTTGCGAGAGATACAACGGACGTTCTCCATCCTGTGCAACTTCGGCAGGTTCACCCCTAGTGTCCTGCGTCAGAGATTCGCAGACATCGCCTGACGCTGGCGAGGATGTCGTCGGCGGACTTCGTCCACACGAAAGGCGTGGGGTTGGCGTTCTTCTCGTCAACGCACAACACCATGGCTTTGAGCGGTGGGTCGAGGTACAACCCCACGATATCGCGCACCTTCTCC
>NZ_JAGIQB010000306.1:0-239 GCF_017815025.1 Cupriavidus phytohabitans | reverse complement strand
CGTAACGGCCTCAGCGGCAAGACCGTGATCACCGAGCGCGGCCCGGTGCGGGTCGAGTTGCCACGCGACCGCGATGGCAGCTTCGAGCCGATTCTGATCCCCAAGCATGAACGGCGCTTTACCGGCTTCGATGAGCGCATTATTGCCATGTACGCGCGCGGCATGAGCGTGCGCGAGATCCAGGCGTTTCTGGCCGAGAACTACGGAACCGAAGTCTCCCCGGACTTCATCAGCTCGGT
>NZ_JAGIQB010000305.1:0-240 GCF_017815025.1 Cupriavidus phytohabitans | reverse complement strand
TCATGTGCGGCCACAGCGCGTAGTTCTGGAACACCATGCCGATGTTGCGCGCATGCGGCGGCACCCCCGTGATGTCCTGCCCGCCCACCAGCAGCTCGCCGCGCTGGTGCCGGTTGAAGCCCGCGATCAGCCGCAGCAGCGTGGACTTGCCCGAGCCCGAAGGCCCCAGCAGCGCGAAGAACTCGCCGGGCTCGATCTTGAGGTTGACGTCGCGCAGCACTTCGTTGCTGCCGTAGCTCA
>NZ_JAGIQB010000304.1:0-240 GCF_017815025.1 Cupriavidus phytohabitans | reverse complement strand
GCTTGCCCGCGAATTTACGTACGTTCTGGCCAAGGAAATCGAAACCCTCCGCAATGTTCGTGATCCGAGTTTTCTCTTCCGAGAGCTCCAGCCCCCGTGCGGCCATAAACTGTCTGACTGCGGGAAGCACTTTGGATTCGAGCACCTCTTTCGATATGCCAGTCACCACAAAGTCATCGGCATAGCGGACGACGTTGAGTTGAGTCTTGGTGCGCGCGTGTTTGGTCATTCCCACGCTTG
>NZ_JAGIQB010000042.1:0-61503 GCF_017815025.1 Cupriavidus phytohabitans | reverse complement strand
CGAACCGCCCGGTGCGGACCCGCATGCCGGGTGGTGTGGCAGGGGCGCAGCCAGTGCGGCTGCCCCCTATGCCGATTGGCTGGAAGGGGACACGCTATTGGCGCGGCGCGCGCTATTCAGTGGCCCGCACCAGCCTCAACCGGGTGATCTCCGACGGCGCCCCAAAGCGCTTCGGCGGTCCCCAGTACCCCGTCCCCCGGCTCACATAGATCCACATCGCCCCATGCCGCACCAGCCCCGCGGTGTACGGCTGCTGCATCGGCACGAACAGGTTCCAGGGCCAGAACTGCCCGCCATGGGTATGCCCCGACAGTTGCAGGTCGAAGCCTGCCTCGGCCGCAGCTACCGCCGTGCGCGGCTGGTGCGCTAACAGCACCCGCACCCCGGCTTCCGTCGGCGCTCCGGCGATGGCGCGGTGCGGGTCGCTGCGGTGGCTTTCATGGAAGCGGCCGGCGGAGTAGTCGGTCACGCCTGCCAGCACCAGCGGCTGCCCGCCGTGCTGCACTACCACGTGCTCGTTCATCAGCACGCACAGGCCGAGCCGGCGCAGTTCGTCGATCCACGGCTGTGCGCCCGCGTAGTACTCGTGGTTGCCGGTGACGAAGTAGCTGCCATGGCGAGACTGCAGCCGCGCCAGCGGCGCGGTATGGGCGGAAAGTTCGCGAACGGTGCCGTCGACCAGGTCGCCGGTGATGGCCACGGCGTCCGGCTTGAGGCTGTTGACGCGGTCGACGATGCGGTCGAGGTAGGGCCCCTTGATGGTGGGGCCGACGTGGATATCGCTGATCTGCGCGATGGTGAAGCCGTGCAGCGCCTCGGGCAGTCCGGACACCGGCACGTCGACCTCGACCACGCGCGCCACGCGGCGGGCGTTGATATAGCCGGCCAGCGTGACCAGCAGTGCCAGCAGCGGCACGGCGAGGGCGCTGCCCGCAACCAGCCCGGGGGCTTGCCAGCCGAGCAGCTTGCCCACCAGCCAGGCGGCGGCCAGCGCGACGTCGCGCACCAGGGTCAGCAGCAGCAGGGATGAGAAGAATCCCATTGCCAGCATGCCGATCCAGGAAATCCGGTCCGCCCACGGCTGGCTGAAGCGGCGTGCCAGCAACCCGGCGGGCAGCAGCGCGCAGGACAGGGCGAGCCAGATCACGGCGAGCGTCTTGACCAGCATCGGCACGGGCATCGCCGGCAACAGGCGCAGCCCGATATAGCCGTGCAGCAGTGCCGTGATCAGGGCGGCGGTCAGGATGGTGGTGCGAGGGGGCATAGGGGCGCGGCGAGAGCCAGGGTGGAATCGGGAGATGAGGCCGCTGCGGGTGCGCTTCAAGGGTGGAAGCAGCCGCCGCCGGCCAAGCAAGATGCACACCCGCGCCGCGTGCGGAAGCCTCGCGGCGGCCTGATCTGTCTTTTTTTGCGCCGCCCCTGAATGTTTTCAAATGCGATTGTTCGCCTGTCCGGCCTAATTTAGATTGCCAGCATGGGCCGCTTGCTGTGCAGCATCGTGCCCTCCTTGCCGGAGAAATCCATGTTTTCTTGCCTCAAGCAGACCAGCGTCCTGATTGCGGCGGCATGGCTTGCGCTGGCGCCCATGGCGCCGCAAGCCGCCACGACGCCGCCACAGGCGGCCGCAACGCTGGGCTGGCCGCGCAATTTCGACGCCGCCAACGACCATGTCGAGCTTTACCAGCCGCAGGTCGAGACCTGGGACGGCAACCGGCTGTCGGGGCGGGCCGCCGTGGCGGTGGGGGAGAAGGGTGGCTCGCCCACCTATGGTGTAGTGCATTTCTCGGCCAGCGCCGATATCGACAAGCCATCCGGGCTGGTGCAGCTGAGTGCGCTGCGCATCGGGAGCGTGGAAGTCCCCACCAGGCCCGACGCCGCCGAACGGGTACGCCAGGCGCTGGTGTCCCGGCTGCCGGCCAACGGCCTGACCGTGCCGCTGGACCAGTTGCAGGCCAGCTATGCCGTGTCTCAGCAACTGGCCCGCGCCGGCCGTGTGCCGGTCCGCAACGACGCGCCGCAGATCCTGTTTGCGACCACGCCGACACTGCTGGTGCTGGTCGACGGCGACCCGGCCTGGCGCGCCGTCCCCGGCACGCAATACGAACGCGCCCTCAACAGCCGTGCCCTGTTGCTGCGCGAGTCGGGCGGCGAGCTGTACCTGAAGGCCGCCGGCTACTGGTACCGCTCCGAATCCGCGGGCGGAGCATGGGAGGTCATGACGACCGTGCCGAAGGCGCTGGAAAATGCCGCCACCAAGGCCGCCGCCGGCATGAAGCCTGATGCAATGCTGCCCGCCGGCGGCAAGCGCCCGGCGCGGGCGCCGGAGATCGTTTTCGCCACCCGGCCGACCGAGCTGGTCATTACCAGCGGCGCGCCGCAGATGACGCCGGTCAGCGGCGTGGGCCTGCTGACGGTCTCCAACTCCGATCACGCCATCTTCGTCGACCCGGCCACCAACCAGTATTACGTGCTGGTGTCGGGTCGATGGTTCCGCGCGCCGATGCTGACCGGGCCGTGGGAATACGTGCCTGGCCGCGAGCTGCCGGCGGATTTCGCCAGGATTCCGGCGACCGACCCGAAGGCCAATGTGCTGGTGTCGGTGCCGGGCACGCCGCAGGCGCGCGAGGCCGAGATCGCTGCCACCATCCCGCAGACCGCCACGGTGTCGCGCAGCAGGGCCAGCCTGAACGTCAGCTACGACGGCGTGCCGCGCTTTACGCCGATCACCGGCACCTCGCTCAGCTATGCGGCGAACACGGGCACGCCGGTGATCGAGGTCGATGCCAGCCACTATTACGCGGTTGCCAACGGCGTCTGGTTCACGGCGCCGGCACCGTCGGGACCGTGGCGCGTCGCCACCGAGGTGCCGTCCGCCATCTACACCATCCCGCCAACCTCGCCGCTCTACTACGTGACCTATGTACGGATCTACTCGGTCACGCCGGAAGCCGTCGTGGTTGGTTACACCCCCGGGTACATGGGCGTGGTGGTCAGTCCAGATGGCACGGTCGTGTACGGCACCGGCTACGTCTATCCGCCCTACGTCGGAGCGGTCTATTACGGCTACCCGGTTACCTACGGCTACGGCGCAGGCTTTGGCATCGGCATGGCGGAGGGGTTTGCCTTCGGCTTTGCCGCGGGGGCGTTCTGGGGGGCGGCGGCTCCGTACTGGGGACCGTACTGGTGGGGCGGCCCTTATAACTGGAACTACGTCAACGTGAACCAGGCCAACTTCTACGGCCGCTGGGGGCAGGGCACGGTGACGCATGCGCAAGGCTGGAATGCGTGGACCGGCACCGAGTGGCGCGGCAGCGCGGCGTCGGGATTCAACCCGGCCACCGGCGCGCGCTACCAGGGCAGCCGAGGTGCCGCGTTCAACCCGTATTCCGGCAACTACGCCGCCGGTCGCCAGGGCTCGTTCTCCAACCCCTCCACCGGGCGCGAGGGTGCCGCGCGCGGCGGCGTTGCCGGCAATACATATACCGGCGACTACGCAGCCGGGCGCCAGGCGGCCGGCTACAACGCGCAGACCGGCCGCGTGGGCGCGGCCGAGGCCGGCATTGCCGGCAACACGCAGACCGGCGAGCACACCGCCGGCAGCCGCGGCTTCGTTGCCAACCCGGGCAAGGACACCGCCCTGGTGTGGAACAACGGCAATGTCTATGCCGGCCATGATGGCTCGGTCTACCAGCATACCGACAGCGGCTGGCAGAAGCACACGCCCGGCGGCTGGGAGCCGGTGCAGGCCAACAACGAAGTGACCGGCCGGCTGGACCAGCAGCGCCAGGCGCGCGAAGTGGGGCAACAGCGCTTCAGCGGCATGGCGCAGCAGTGGCAGGGCGCGGGCCGGTTTGGCGGCGGGGGATTCCGCGGCGGGGGCCGGTTCCATGGCGGCTTCCGCCGCTGAGGCGGACTGCCGGGCGGGCCGCGACTGTCGAAACGACTAAACACGGGCACAAGAAAGATTGAATTGGCGCGTCCATGGGCGCGCCTTAACCTGCCTGAACAGGCACCGGATCGGGTGGCGGGCGCCACTACGTCTGGCATCGGGGGCAGCCATGGTTGCTGGCGGAGGAGGTCACGTGAGGATAATGCTCAAAGGGTGCAGCGCGGCGGGCCTGCTGGCCCTGTTGCTGGTGGCGGGCTGCGGCAAGGAAAAGCCGGCAGCGGTGGCGCCACCGGCAGCCGAGGTGGGCGTCATCACCGTGGCGCTGCGCGACGTGCCGCTCATCTTTGATTTCGTCGGCCAGACCCAGAGCTCGCAGCAGGTGGAGATACGCGCGCGCGTCAATGGCTTCCTGGAGAAGCGGGTCTATTCGGAGGGTGCCCTGGTCAAGGCGGGCGAGACCCTGTTCCTGATGGATCCCAAGCCGTTCGAGGCCACCCTGAAGGCGGCCGAGGCCGAACTGGCGCAGCAGCAAGCGCGGCTGAACACCGCGCGCGCCGACCTGAACCGCGTGCGCCCGCTGGCGGCGCGCAATGCCCTCAGCCAGCGCGACCTGGATGACGCCACCGGCAAGGAGCAGGAGGCCGCGGCCGCGGTGGAGCAGGCGCGCGCCAATGTGATCAATGCCAGGCTGAACCTGAGCTACACCACGATCAAGTCGCCGGTCGCGGGCCTGTCGAGCTTTGCCAAGCGGCAGGTGGGATCCTATATCGATACCACAAACAGCCTGCTGACCTATGTCGCCAAGCTGGATCCGATGTGGGTCAACTTCAGCCTGTCGGAAAACGAGGTCCTGTCGATCCGCTCATCGGAGAAATCCGGCGCCATCAAGTACCCGGCGCAGGAGGCCTTCGACATTGTCATCGTGCTGGCCGACGGATCGGAGTTCCCGCACCACGGCAGGATTGCCTTTGCCGACGCTTCGTTCAGCCAGGAAACCGGCACCTACCTGGTTCGCGCCGAGGTCGCCAATCCGCAGGGGGCCCTGAGGCCGGGCCAGTTCGTGCGGGTCAAGGTGCATGGCGCGATGCGCACGCAGGCCATTGCCGTGCCGCAGGAAGCCATTGTGCAAGGCCCGCGCGGCCAGACGGTCTGGGTCATCGGCCCGGACAACAAGGCGCAGCAGCGCGTGGTCGACGTGGGCGAGTGGACCGGCTCCAACTGGGTGGTGCGCTCGGGGCTGAAGGCTGGTGAGCGCGTGGCGGTGAGCGGGATCCTGCGCCTGATGCCCGGTGCGCCGGTCAAGGCCGTGCCGGCGGCCCAGGCGGCCGCGCATGGCCCGGCCAGCGGCGCCCAGGCCGCAGCGGCACCGGCCGCCTCCGGCGCGGCCGCGCCCCAGGCAGCCGGCACCACCGGGGGCAAGCCATGAAGCTTGCCCATTTCTTTATCGACCGGCCGATCTTCGCATCGGTGCTGTCCATCATCATCACGGTGGGCGGCCTGGTAGCGCTGACCAAGCTGCCGATCGCCCAGTTTCCGGATATCACGCCCCCGTCCATCACGGTCACGACCCGGTACCCGGGCGCCAGCGCCGAAGTGGTGGCGCAGAACGTGGCCGCGCCGATCGAGCAGCAGGTCAACGGCGCCGACCGCATGATGTACATGAACTCGACGAGTTCCTCCACCGGCGACCTGACGCTGACCACCTATTTCGAGATCGGCACCGACCCTGAACTCGCGCAGGTGGACGTGCAGAACCGCGTCAACCTGGCACTGCCCACGCTGCCCGATGCGGTGACCGCGCAGGGCGTCTCGGTGCAGAAGCGGTCGTCGGCGTTCATGATGGTGATCGCCATCTACTCGCCGGACAACAGCTACAACCAGACCTTCGTCGGCAACTACGCCAACATCTACGTGCTGGATGCGCTCAAGCGCATCCCCGGCGCCAACCAGTCATCGATCTTCGGCAGCCCGGACTACGCCATGCGCATCTGGCTGCGGCCGGACCGCATGGCTTCGCTGGGCATCACCACCGAGGACGTCAAGAACGCGGTCGCCAACCAGAACCAGCAGTTTTCCGCGGGGCGCATCGGCCAGTCGCCGACCACCGGGCCGGTGCAGCAGACCTTTCCGATCGCCACCAAGGGCCGCATGACCGAGCCCGCCGAGTTTGAAAACATGATCCTGCGCGCGCAGTCCGGCGACGCCGCGCTGGTGCGCCTGAAGGACATCGGCCGCGCCGAGCTCGGCTCCAAGGACTACTCGCTGCGCAGCCGCTACAACGGCAAGACCGCCACGCTGCTGGCGGTGTACCAGCAGCCGGGGGCCAATGCGCTGGATGTTGCCAAGCAGGTGCGCTCCACGCTGGCGGAGCTGAAGAAGAGCTTCCCGCCGGGGCTGGAATACGAGGTCGCGCTCGACACCACGGAGTTCGTGCAGGAGTCGATCGACGAGGTGGTGCACACGCTGCGCGACGCGGTGATCCTGGTGATCCTGGTGGTGTTCCTGTTCCTGCAGAGCCTGCGTGCCACGCTGGTGCCGATCCTGGCCGTGCCCGTGTCGATCATCGGCGCCTTCGTCGGCATGAGCGCGTTCGGCTTCTCGGTCAACATGCTGACCTTGTTCGGCATGGTGCTGGCCATCGGCATCGTGGTCGACGACGCGATCGTGGTGATCGAGAACGTCGAGCGCAACATGACGGAGTTCAACCTGCCGCCCAAGGAGGCGGCCAAGAAGGCGATGGACGAGGTCAGCGGCCCGGTGGTCGCGATCGTGCTGGTGCTGCTGGCGGTGTTCATCCCGGTGGCGTTCCTGTCGGGCATCACCGGGCAGCTGTACAAGCAGTTCGCCATCACCATCGCGGTGTCGGTGGTGCTGTCCGGCGTGGTGGCGCTGACGTTGTCGCCGGCGATGGCGGCGATCCTGCTCAAGCCCGGCGAGCACAAGAAGAACCGCTTCTTCACCTGGTTCAACAATTCCTTCGACCGGCTCGTGGCCGGCTATGACAA
The DNA here is from genome assembly GCF_017815025.1 of Cupriavidus phytohabitans. Lineage (NCBI taxonomy): Bacteria > Pseudomonadati > Pseudomonadota > Betaproteobacteria > Burkholderiales > Burkholderiaceae > Cupriavidus > Cupriavidus phytohabitans. The sequence goes on along the minus strand of NZ_JAGIQB010000042.1, from coordinate 54,609 downwards.
GTCGCTGCAGATCGTGATCCGGCGCACGGTGATGTCGATTGCCATCATCCTGGCGATGGTAGCGGTCAGCGTGGTCATGTTCATGCGCATCCCGACCTCGTTCCTGCCGGTGGAGGACCAGGGTTACCTGTTCGGCGCGGTGGTGATGCCGGACGCGGCCAGCCTGGACCGTACCCAGACATTATCTGGCCGCGCGGAGACATGGTTCGCCAAGCAGCCCGGCGTCTCGTCGGTGGCGTCGGTCGATGGCTACAGCCTGATCGATTCCCAGAACAAGGCCAACGCCGGCACGCTGTTCGTCACGCTCAAGGGCTTCCATGAGCGGGGTGCCGGCCAGACGGCGACCGAACTGATGCAGAAGGCCCGCCAGGAGTTCTCCCGCTACCAGGACGGCGTCGTGATCCCGCTGAATCCGCCGTCGATCCCGGGCCTTGGCACCACCGGCGGCTTCGAGTTCTGGCTGCAGAGCACGGCAGACGGGACTTACCAGCAGTTGGAGCAAAAGGTCCATGAGTTCATCGCCAAGGCCCGCCATCGGCCGGAGCTGAGCGGCGTGAACTCCACGATCAATTCGCGCTCGCGCCAGTTCCTGGTCGAAGTCGACCGGGAGCGCTCCGAAACCCAGGGCGTGCCGGTCGAGAACGTCTATTCTGCGCTGCAGACCATGTTCGGCTCGCTCTACGTGAGCCAGTTCCCGAAGAACAGCCGCTTGTTCCAGGTAATCCTGCAGGCCGAGCCCGAGTTTCGCTCGCGGCCGGAAGACCTCGACAAGGTCTACGTGCGCAACCACAACGGCGAAATGGTGCCGATCAAGGCGGTGACCACCACCAGGTATGTGCCGGGGGCCGACATCGTCACGCGCTTCAACAACTTCCCGGCCGCCAAGGTCATGGGCGATTCCGCGCCCGGCTACAGTTCCGGGGAAGCCATCAAGGCCATGGAGGAGGTAGCGCAGGAGGTGCTGGGGCCGGGCTACGCCTACGCCTGGAGCGGCCAGGCCTACGAAGAAAAGACCGCCGGCTCCACCGCGGTCTACGTCTTCGCCTTTGCCTTGCTGATGGTGTTCCTGATCCTGGCGGCGCAGTACGAGAAGTGGTCGCTGCCGCTCGGCGTGCTGCTGGCCGTGCCGTTCGCGCTGTTCGGCGCGCTGCTCGGCATCCTGATGCGCGGCATGGAGAACGACGTTTACTTCCAGATCGGCCTGACCGTGCTGATCGCGCTGGCGGCGAAGAACGCGATCCTGATCTTCGAGTTCGCGGTGGAAATGCGCGAGAAGGAAGGGCTGAGCGCGTACGATGCCGCCATCCATGCGTCCAAGTTGCGCCTGCGGCCGATCATCATGACCTCGCTGGCGTTTATCCTGGGCTGCGTGCCGCTGGCCATCGCCAGCGGCGCCTCGGCGGCCAGCCGGCAGTCGCTTGGCACGGGCGTGATCGGTGGCATGCTCGGGGCGACGGTAATCGCGCTGTTCTTTATCCCGATGTTCTTCTGGGGGCTGGAGCGCCTGTCCGAGGGCAAGCCCAAGAAGGCGGAAAAGGCGGGCGATGCGCCGCAGCCGCCCGCCACGCCACCCACCACCCCGCCCGCCGGAGAAACGCTATGAGCCCACGTGCGTGGATGCTGGCGGCCAGCGTCGCGGCAACACTGGGCGGCTGTGCGATCGGCCCCAACTACCAGCGCCCGGAGACGCCGGAGGTGGCGCAGTACCGCCTCGACACCGGCGCGCTGGCGATCGCCGCCGACAGCGACTGGTGGAACCAGTTCAGCGACCCGGTGCTGAACGCGCTGGTGGATGCGGCGCTGGCCGGCAACTACGATGTCCGGATCGCCGCCGCGCGCATCGACGAATTCCGGGGCCAGCTGATGGTGGCGCGCGCCGGCTTTTTCCCGCAGCTCAATCTTTCCGCGTCGGCCGCGCGTCAAAGCATCGGCAGCCTGAACAGCACGCAGTTCGGCGGCGGCACCGGCAATACCTACCAGCTGCTGGCCAACGCCAACTGGGAGATCGACCTGTGGGGCCGCATCCGCCGGCAGGCCGAGGCGGCCGAGGCCAGCCTGTGGAATGCCGAGTATGCGCGCCGCGGCGTGGTGCTGGCGCTGGCGGCTTCGGTGGTGCAGGGGTATGCCACGCTGCGCGGGCTCGATGCGCAGCTCGACGTCGCGCAGCAGACGCTGGCATCGCGCGCGAGCGGGCTGGACATCTTCCGCCAGCGCTACGAAGGCGGCGTGATCTCGCAGCTGGAAATGGCGCAGGCCGAGAACGACTACTACGTGGCCGAGGGCTCGATCCCGCCGCTGCGTGCCGCCATCGCGCAGACCGAGAACGCGCTGTCGGTGCTGCTGGGCCGGCCGGCGGGCCCGATCGAGCGTGGCAAGCCGATCAACGAGCTGCAGGCGCCGCCGGTTGGCGCGGACCTGCCGGCCGCGTTGCTCTCGCGCCGGCCCGATGTGCTGCAGGCCGAGCAGGCCGCCATCGCCGCCAATGCGCAGCTGGGCGCGGCGCAGGCACTCTACCTGCCGGCGGTCAACCTGGGCGGCCTGTTCGGCGCCGTGGCGGCGTCGCCGGGCGCGCTGTGGGACAGCGCGTCGCGGGTGTGGGCCTTCGGCGCGGGGCTGACCCAGCCGATCTTCCAGGGCGGCGCCATTCGCGGGCAGGTGCAGACTGCGTCCGCGCAGCGCGACCAGGCCATGTTTGCGTACCAGGGCACGGTGCTCGCCGCGCTGGCGGATGTGAACAGCGCGCTAGCCAATGGCGTCGAGACCCGCACGCGGCTGGGCAGCCTGCGCCGGCAGGAACAGAGCCTGTTCATCTATGCGGACCAGGCCTTTGCCCGGTATGAGGGCGGGTATTCGAGCTACCTGGAGGTCACCAATGCGCGCGAGAAGCTGTTCGACGCGCAACTGGCGGCGATCCAGGGCCAGGTCGACGTGCTGACCAGCACCGCGGCGCTGTACAAGTCGCTGGGCGGCGGCTGGCCGTCGGTGCCGCAGGCCGTGCGCGAGGCGGGGATGCAGGGGGATGCGAAGGTGCTGGCGCGGTAGCGGCGCAAGCTTGCTGGCTGGCGCCGCAAGAGTTCTTCCTCTCGGCGCTTTCGCCCTCACCGCGCCGACCACTCCCCTTGCCTGACGCCCATCGCCGTCACCACGCCATAGGCGGTGATCCCCAGCGCCACGCCCAGGAAATGCCCGTCCAGGCCCATGCCGAACACATTGGCCAGCACCCAGCCGCCGCCCGCGGCCAGCGCGATCCGGCACAGCCCGGCCGCCACCGGCCAGCGCATGCGGCCGGCGCCCATCGAGGCGAAGTAAAGCGCCATCCCCAGGCCGAAGCCGCCGAACGCCGGTCCCACCCACGACAGTGCGCGCGCGGCGATGGCGATCACCTCGGCATCGCTGCTGAACAGGCTCGCAAAGCGCATCGGCGCCAGTCCCACCGCTGCGCCGGACGTGCCCGCGATCGCCAGCGCGAGGAAGGCGCCAACCCATGCGGTGCGGCGCGCCGTATGCCAGTCGCCGGCACCGACCGCGCGCCCGACCAGCGCCGTCAGCGCCGAGCCCACGCCGAACGCCAGCGGGATCATCAGGAATTCCAGCCGCGCCGAGATGCCGTAGGCCGCCACCGCCGCGGTGCCATGGTGGCGCAGCTGCGCGGTGACGAGGATGGTGGTCAGGTTGGCCACCGACGCCAGCGCGCACGCCACCAGCCCCACGGACAGGATCCGCGAGAACAGCGCCCACGACGGCTGCACCCGCAGCACCGGCACGAAGCCCGCGCCACCGCGCGCGACCACGATTGCCATCGCCAGGGCCGCGCCCCACGAGACCGCGGCCAGCGCCGCGCCGATGCCGGCCAGCCCCATGCCGGCGGGTTCGGACAGCAGCCACGCCAGCACCGGGAAGGCCACCCACATCAGCGCCAGCACGCGCGCCGCCAGCGCATGGCGGCCGCCGCCGCGCAGTACCGAGGCCAGCGTATTGGCCAGCCACGCCGGGATCGCGCCCGCGCCGAACAGCCAGATCGCATAGGTGGCAGCAGCTTCGGCAGCGGTGGCGCCGGCGACGGCGCCGAGCACGCCCCGCGGAAAGCCGGCCAGCACCACGGCAAAGGCCAGCCCGGCCGTGACCGCAATCAGCAGCGCATGCATCACCAGTGCCGAGGCCTCGTCGCGCCTGTTGGCACCCAGCGCCCGCGCGATCGCCGCGACCACGCCGCCGCCCATGGCGCCGGCCGACATCTGCTGCAGCAGCAGCGCAAACGGCAGCACCACCGCCCAGCCCGCCAGGGCGGCGGTGCCCTGGCGCGCGGCCAGCCAGGTTTCGATCAGCTGGCCCACGGCCTGCAGCACCGCGATCAGCGCGGTCGGACCGGCCAGGCGGCCGATGCGGCGGGCGAGTTCGCTGGCGGGGACTGTCTCGGCCGGTACGCTGCCGGCGGGCAAGGCATGGGTTTCACTCATGTTCGTGCTCCGCCACGTGGCCGATGGTGTCGGGTTCGCCGAAGCGGCGCCGCAGGAAGCGGCCGGCGCCCGGGCCGGGCAGCACGCGCACGTCGTCCAGCGTGATCGGCGTGCCGTCGGCGCGTGCCAGCGCGGGTTCGGCGATTTCCTGGCCGGTGCGGCGGTCCTGCAGCAGCGTCAGCGGACCCTTCTCATCGGTCATCCAGCGGTCGGCCCAGGCCTTGAGCGCGACATAGGCCGGGAAGAAGTCACGGCCCTTGCCGGTCAGCTGGTAGACATGGCGGCCGCCGCCCTCTGGCGTGACGCGGGCGAGCAGGCCGTGCGCTACCAGCGTCTTGAGCCGGGCGCTGAGGATATTGGGGGCGATGCCCAGGTTGCGTTCGAACTCATCGAAGCGCGTGCTGCCGTAGAAGGCCTCGCGCAGCACCAGGATGGCCCAGCGCTCGCCCAGCACCGCCATCGAGCGGGCGACCGGGCAGGGCATCGAAGTGAAATCGGTTGGGGGCATGGATGTCTCCGCCTCGCGGTGGTCAGCATGCTTGCATTTTGCAAGTTCCCTGAAGCATAGCTTGCAGAATGCAAGTCTGCGGACCCGGACAGTGCCGCCAACGCGTGATTCTGTTCGATCACCGGCCGCGCGGTCAGGGCGCGGCGAAGACCTCCAGCTTGCCCAGTTCGTCGCGCATGAATTCGATCAGCGCGCGCGTGGCCATCGACGGATGCAGATTGGGGGTGGTGATGATGAAGAGCCGGTTGCCCAGGCCCTCGGGCCGCCAGTCCGGCAGCACCGGCACAAGTTTGCCAGCGCGCACTTCCTCCCAGCCGATATAGACCGGCAGCAGGCCGATGCCGTGCCCCTCCGTCACCGCGCGTGCCAGGAACAGGAAGTGCTCGGATTGCAGCGTCGGCGTCAGCGCCACGTCGACGCGCTGACCCTCGCGGTACAGCGACAGCGCGAACTGGCGCGGCGTATAGGGCGGGCAAAGGAAGCTGCACCCGGCCAGATCGGGTGGCACCCGCACCGGCGGCATGGTCGCAAGGTATTCCGGCGATGCATACAGTTGCCAGCGGATATCGCAGATTTCCCGCGCCACATGGTCCAGCGGCGGCGCAGAGGTGACCTTCAGCGCCACATCGATCTCCGCCGCGATCAGGTCGTTGACGCGGTTGGCAAAGAACACCCGCAGCGTGATCCCGGGATGCAGCTTGGCAAAGCGCAGCAGCAATGGCGCGATATAGGCATCGCCCAGCCCGGTCGGCACGCTCACGCGCACATGGCCGCGCAGGGTCTTGCCCAGGCTGTCGATTTCCGCTTGTGCCGAAGTCACCTCCTGCAGGATGCGCACGCCATGCTGGTACAGCGCATGGCCGGGCTCGGTCAGTTCCAGCCGCCGCGTGGTCCGGCGCAGCAGTTGGGCGCCGGCCTGGTGCTCGAGCTCGCGCAGCTGGCGGCTGACCTGCGAGCGCGTGACGCCGCGCCGCCGGCCCGCTTCGGCAAGGTTGCCGGCATCGACGATGTCGACGAAGGCCTGGATCAGGTTGAGGTCCATCCGGGATTGCCTGTGGGATTGTCGAGTCTGGCGCAACATTGTGATTCCGCTGCGCGTGATTGTCGATGCAGGACCGCGCCGATACAGTGGCAAGCTGTCAGTCAGCTCAGCGAAAAAAGGAGACAACGGATGGCCACGGACCTCTGGTTTGAAGACATGCACCGCAGCGCCGACGAACTGGTGGCGCGCGGCGCGCAACTCGCCGGCGGCCTGCGCCGGCTGGGCGTGCAGCAGGGCGACGTGGTGGCGGTGCTGCTGCGCAACGATCCCGCCTACGCCGACGTGGTTAATGCCTGCCGCACCGCCGGCTGCTACTACTGCCCGATCAACTGGCACTTCACCGCCGAGGAGGTGCGCTTCCTGCTGGCCGACAGCGGCGCCAAGGCGTTGCTGGTCCAGTCCGACCTGCTGCCCGCGGTGCATGAGGCCGTGCCCGCCGGCATGACGGTGCTGTCGGTCGGCGGTGGCGCCGAGGGCGCGATCGAGTATGAGGGCTGGCTGGCACAGCAGCCGGCGTATGACGGCCCGCGCGTGGCGCCGCGCGGCCACATGGCCTACACCTCCGGCACCACCGGCCGGCCCAAGGGCGTGGTGCGCGCTCCGGTCCCGCTGGACCAGCTGGAAGCGCAGCAGGCGCGCGCCCGTTCGCTGGTGCGGCAGACCTACGGTCTCGAGCCGGGCTGCCGCGCGCTGATGTCGGCGCCGCTGTATCACAGCGCGCCAAGCTCGTTTATCCAGAACGCGCTGCAGATGGCGGAGCGGCTGGTGATCACGCCGCGCTTCGATGCCGAGCAGGTGCTGGCGCTGATCGAGAAACACCGCATCGACGTGATCTACCTGGTGCCTATCATGTACGTGCGCCTGCTCAAGCTGCCGCCCGAGGTGCGCGCGAAGTACGACGTGTCGTCGCTGCGCTTCGTCGCCTCGACCGGCTCGCCGTGCGCGCCGGAGGTCAAGCGCGCCATGCTCGACTGGTTCGGCCCCATCATCTACGAGACCTATGCCTCCAGCGAGGCCGGCATGATCACCGTGGCCACGCCGGCCGACGCCGCCGCGCGCCCGGGCACCGCCGGCAAGCCTGTCGACGACGCGCAGCTGCGCATCCTGGACGAAGACGGCCGCGAGTGCGCGCCGGGTGAAGTCGGCCTGGTCTACGTGCGCCAGCCCGCCTATCCCGACTTCAGTTACCGCAACAACGACGCCGCGCGCAGCGCCATCGACCGTGGCGGGCTGGTGACGCTGGGCGACATGGGCTACGTCGATGCCGACGGCTACCTGTTCATCTGCGACCGCGCCTCGGACATGGTGATCTCCGGCGGCGTCAACATCTACCCGGCCGAGATCGAGCACGAGCTGGTGCGCTATCCCGGCGTGGCCGACTGCGTGGTGTTCGGCGTCCCCGATGACGAGTACGGCGAGCGCCTGCTGGGCCTGGTGCAGCCGATGCCGGGCGCGGAAATCCGCGAGGCCGACGTGATCGAATGGCTGCGCCAGCGGCTGTCGGGCTTCAAGGTGCCGCGCAGCATCGTGATCGAGCCGCAGCTGCCGCGCGACGAGACCGGCAAGCTCGCCAAGCGCCGGCTGCGTGACCGATACTGGGAAGGCCGTCAGCGGCGCGTTTAAGCGTACCGGGCGGCGCGGCAACACAAAGATAACCACAGGAGGAGACGCGATGCACAAGGACAACAGCGGACGGCGCACCTGGCTCGCCGCGATGGCAGCCGGCGCCGGATGCGCGCTGGCACTGTGGGGCGGCGCCGCGCTGGCCGCCTATCCGGACCGGCCGCTCAAGCTGGTGGTGCCGTACACGCCGGGCGGCTCGACCGACCAGTTCGGACGCGCGCTGGCCGACGGCATGTCGCGCCAGCTCGGCCAGACCGTGGTGGTCGAGAACCGCCCCGGTGCCGCCACCATGATCGGCACCAACAGCGTGGCACGTGCGCCCGCCGACGGCTACACCATGGTGCTGGCAACCAACGGCAGCATGGTGCTCAATCCGATGCTGTACAAGAAGATCACCTACGATCCGCCCAAGGACTTCAAGATCTTCACGATCGGCGCCGAGGCGCCGCTGGTGGTGGTGACCAATACCCAGGTGCCGGCCACCAGCATCAAGGAGTTCGCGGCCTACGCCAAATCGTCCGGCGGCAAGCTCAACTATGCGTCGGTGGGGTTGGGCAATGCGCTGCAGCTGGCCACCGAGATGCTGAAGACCGAGCTCGGCATCAACGTTACCCACGTGCCCTACAACGGCAGCGCGCCGGCGCTGGCGGCGCTGCTGGCCAATGACGTGCAGCTGATGGTCGACGTGGTCAGCACCTCGCTGCCGCATATCAAGGCCGGCAAGCTCAAGGCGCTGGCGGTCACCGGCCGCACCCGGCTGGAGGTGCTGCCCAACGTGCCGACCGTGGCCGAGAGCGGCTATCCCAATTTCCAGGCCGCGACGTGGTTCGGGCTGGCGGTGCCCGCACAGACGCCCCCCGAGGCGGTGGCCAAATTGCAGGCTGCGGCATCGCACGTGCTGAAGGATCCGCAGTTCCGTGCAACCTTCAGCGGGCTCGGCCTGATCGTGCAGCCGCCGCGCACGCAGGCGGAGATCGACCGGTACATCGAGGCGGACCGGGAGCATTGGGGGAAGGTGATCAAGGCGAATAATATTTCGCTGGATTAGGGATGCATGCGCTGGCAAGCGCTCGGCTTGCTCGCCTCTCCCGCGTGCGGGAGAGGCGAGCCTTCGCGGCCGGGCGGTAGTTTGCTCAAGCGCTCATGCCCGACGATCACCGGCCACCCTTGGGCCCACGTCGCAACGATGGGCGTATAGTTCTCGCTGATTCCTGGCGCACCCCCGCACCGCGCCGAATGTCCCAGCAACGCCCCGTGTCATGACCGAGCGCGAGTCCACCGAACCCAAGAATGCCGATACCGCCGATCCATCGCCCACAGAACCGGCGCAGCATCCGGACGCTCAGGATCCCGCCGCACCGCCCCCCGATCCCCGCCTGATCGACGAACTCACCCGCCGCGCCCGCCTCGCAGCCCGGCGCAAATCGCGCCAGGCCGGCCGCATCTCGCGCACCACGCTGCGCTACACGGTATTCATGTTCGGCGCCGGCTTCGTCGGCCTGTTTTCGCTGGTGTTCGCGTGGATCGCCGAGGTGGCGCTGCGCTGGAACCACCAGCTGACCCAGGCCACGCCGTGGCTGGCCTTCGTGATGCTGCCGTTCGGCCTGGCCGCGCTGCGCTGGCTGACGATCCGCTTCGCGCCGCAGGCGCGCGGCAGCGGCATCCCGCAGGTGATCGCGGCGTTCAAGCTGCCGCCGAATGGCCCGGCGCAGACGGCGCTGGTGTCGTTGCGGCAATCGATGTGGAAGGTGTTGCTGACCACGCTGGCGTTGCTCGCCGGCGCGTCGGTGGGCCGCGAGGGGCCGTCGGTGCAGGTCGGCGCCGCGGCCATGCTGGCGTGGGGCCGTTGGTGCCAGCAGAAACTGCGCTTGCGCATCGGCTTCCATCCCAACGCGCTGATCGCCGCGGGCGCGGCCGGCGGGCTGGCGGCCGCGTTCAACACGCCGCTGGCAGGCGTGGTTTTCGCCATCGAGGAGCTGGGGCGCAGTACCGCGGTGCGTTGGGACCGGCTGGTGCTGTCGGGCGTACTGACCGCCGGCTTCCTATCGTTGGCGGTGCTGGGCAACAACCCGTATTTCGTCGTCAAGGTGCCGATGCTGGTACTGAGCAACGCCTGGGGGCCGGTGCTGGTTTGCGCGCTGCTCAATGGCGTGCTGGGCGGCTTCTTCGCCAAGGCATTGGCGGGCGGCGTGCCCGGCCTGCTGCCGGCACGCTGGCGCGCCTGGCCGATGCAGCATCCGGTGTGGGTAGCGTTCGGCTGCGGGCTGGTGGTGGCGGTGCTTGGCGTGGCCACCGCGGGTGCCACCTTCGGCACCGGCTACGAGCAGGCCTCGGCGCTGATCAACGGCGAATCGCATGCGACGCTGTGGTTCGGCGTCGCCAAGCTGGTGGCGACGGTGGTGTCGTACTTTGCCGGCATCCCGGGCGGGATTTTCACGCCGGCGCTGGCCATCGGCGCGGGCATCGGCGAGAACGTGGCGCAGTTCGTCACCGGCATGGCGGAGCCGCGCGTGCTTGCGCTGGTATCGATGGCGGCGTTCCTCGCCGCGGCCACGCAGGCGCCCGTCACCGCCAGCGTGATCGTGATGGAGATGACGCGCACGCAGGACCTGACCGTGTTCCTGCTGGCGGCGTCGCTGCTGGCGTCGTTTATTTCGCGGCAGTTCTCGCCGCACCCGTTCTACCACCAGGTGAGCCATGGGTTCCGGCGCGAGGCGCTGGCGTTGGTGCTGGTGCGCAAGGGGCCGGCCTGAAGCCGCCGCCATTCGATGCTGCTGCATGTGCAGGAGCCGCCGGAGCGATCGGTTAAGCTAGCGTTCGCCCTCGATCCGCGGGCGTCCGGTGGCTTGCGCGGCACTCATGCCGCTGCCCTGTTGCCATGCGTGACCGGCGCCGCACCCGTCCCCAGGAACATCCCGGCGGGGGCGCGCTCCAACCCGGAGCCGTTTTCCAGGAGTCAGACTTTGAAATTCCCCGTTGCCGGGCTGGCGCTCGCCGGCCTGATGGGCGCCGCCAGCGCCATTGCCGCCCCCGCCGCCAAGCCTGCCGCACCCGCACCAGCACCAGCACCAGCACCAGCACCAGCACCAGCACCAGCACCAGCACCAGCACCAGCACCAGCACCAGCACCGTCCGCCAAGGCGGACAACAGCGCGCTGGCGCCGCTGCTGGGCATGCTCGAGATCGGCAACCCGCTGCCTGCGCTGCCCGATTGCGCCGACAAGCGCTCGCCCGACGGCCGCGATGTAACCGCGTTCTGCGTGGAACTGAAGGGCGACGGCCTGGTGCGCCAGGTTGGCGTGCCGCGCGACAAGCGCCCCGGCTTCATGGATGGCCCGCACGTGGTGGCCTTTGTCGACCGCAATGCGCTGGTCGGCCTGGTGGTTCCGACCGCCGGCGCCAATTCGCAGCAGGCCGCCGTCGACAGCATCAACGCGCTGTATGGCAAGCCGTTCCGCCAGGAGCAGGAAGAGATGCGCGACAAGGCCGGCAAGACCGTCAAGACGATCCATGCCGGCTGGATGAAGAGGCCGCTGACCGTGGAGCTGTACGCGATGCCGGAAGACCCGGCCACCGGCACCATCGAGATGCTGCTACCCCAGGCGCGCGCCCTGATGGCGGAAAAGGATGCCGAGGTGGACGGCAAGTTGAACCCCGCGTCGGCGCCGGCGGCGAAGGGCAAGGCCGAGAAGCCTGAAAAGACAGAAAAGGCGGCCGCCAAGCCGCCTGCCAAGCCGGTCAACCCCGGCAGCTGGTAAGCAGGGCGAAGCTGTGACGGCCTGCGGCCGTCACAGTCCTTCCATCACCTTGTCCAGCCCCCGCACCACGCCGCGCACGGTGTGGACCTTGCGGATCGCCAGCAGCGCGCCGGCGACATAGGGCTTGGAGCCGTCGCCGGCCTCGTGCTTGAGGTGCAGGCGCTGGCCGTCTGCGCCGAAGATCACCTCGACGCCGAGCTGGTAGCCCGGCAGCCGCACCGCATGCACCTGCGTGCCCGACATGGTGGCGCCGCGCGTTTCCTTCGGGCCGTTGACCTGGTCCACCGGCACTGCCTGCGCGGCGGTCCTGACCTGGCCGAGCCGGTACGCCAGCTCGCGCACCGTGCCGGACGGCACGTCGACCTTGCCGGCCTTGGCGTAGTCGATGATCTCCCAATGCTCCAGGTGGCGCGCCGCCATCTCGGCAAACTTCTGCAGCAGCACCACGGTAATGGCGAAATTGCCGCAGGCCAGCACGCCGCGCTCGGCTTTGCGCGCGGCCGCGTCGATCTCGGCATAGTCCTCGTCGGTCAGCCCCGAGGTGCCCACTACCACGTGCGCGCCGTGCGCCAGCGCCTGCAGGATGTTGTGCTTGGCGACGACCGGCTTGGTGTACTCGACATAGACGTCATAGGGCGTCTGCCCGAGCGCCTCGATGCTGGAGGCAGCCACGCCCGGCGTGTCGGCATGGCCGGTTAGCTGCGCCAGCGGCTGCCCCGCGGCGCCGCGCGACAGCCCCGCCACCAGCGTCATGTCGGCGGCGTGCGCCACGCCGCGCGCCAGTTCACCGCCGGCCCAGCCGGTCACGCCGCCCACGGCGACACGGATCGGATTGCTCATTGGATATCTCCGCTTTGGCTTGTTCGGTCTGCGAGCATACCGCTTCAGCCGGCAGCGCGCCGGCGGTCGAGCTTGCGCGCCAGCACGATCGAGGTGGTGGTGTGGTTGACGCCATCGAGCATGCCGATCTCGTCCAGCAGCCGATCCAGCCGGTCGTGCGTGTCGCAGCGGATCGCCACCAGGTAATCGACCGGCCCGCTGACCGAGTTGACCTCTTCGATCTCGGGCAACCGCTGCAGCGCGCGCAGGATCGCCGGCGCGGCCTTGGGCTGCACCGACAGCCCGCAATAGGCCAGGATCACGTTGTCTTCCATTTTTTGCCCCAGGCGCACTCCATAGCCGGCGATCACGCCGCTGCGCTCCAGCCGGGCGATGCGGGCGACCACGGTAGTGCGGGCGATTCCCAGCTGCCGTGCGAGGTTGGTGGCGCTTTCGCGGGCATTGGCCTGCAGCAACGAGAGCAGGTGGCGGTCGGTTACGTCGAGTTCAGTCATAACGTCGGTCAGGTGCGTCGTTTCGTTCGATTATGGCGGGTTTTCGTCATTCTTGCGCCTTCATTCCGTCGCAGCTGCTATCCATACTCCAGTCACGGGACAACCTTTCTTGTGGACGGAGACACCATGCAACCCTCTAACCTGGGCCGGCAGGGCCCACCGGACCTGCCCAAGGCGAACCGTCCGCTGCACGTGACGGTGCTGGGCGCGGGCAAGATCGGGCGCACCATTGCCGCCATGCTCCATGACAGCGGCGACTACCGCGTCAGCGTGGTCGACCATGACGCGCGCCGCCTCGACGGCCTGCCGCGTGGCGTGCTGGCGCGCGCCGGCGATCCCACCGAACCGGGCACCTGCGCCGCGCTGCTGGCCGGCGCCGACGCGGTGCTCAACGCGCTGCCATTCCACGCCGCCATCGCCGTGGCTTCGGTCGCGGCGCGCCTGGGCGTGCATTACTTCGACCTGACCGAGGACGTGGCCGCCACCCATGCGATCCGCCAGCTGGCGCAGAACGCGCGCTCGGTGCTGATGCCGCAGTGCGGGCTGGCGCCCGGCTTTATCGGCGTGGTCGGGCACGACCTGGCGCGGCGCTTCCTGCGCGGCGGCGGCGAGCTGCTGGACCTGCAGATGCGGGTCGGCGCGCTGCCGCGCTATCCCAGCAACGCGCTCAAGTACAACCTCACCTGGAGCACCGAGGGACTGATCAACGAGTATTGCAACCCGTGCGAAGCCATCGTCGACGGCCGCCGCGTCGAACTGCCGGCGCTGGAAGGGCTGGAAAGCTTCGCGCTGGACGGTATCGAGTACGAAGCCTTTAATACATCTGGCGGGCTTGGCACGCTGCCCGAGACGCTGGCCGGGCGCGCGCGCCACGTCGACTACAAGTCCATCCGCTACCCCGGCCACTGCGCGCTGATGAAGCTGCTGCTCAACGACCTGCGCCTGCGCGAGCGCCGCGACTGGCTGCGCGAGATCTTCGACCGCGCCATCCCGGTGACCGAGCAGGACGTGGTGATCGTGTTCGCCACCGCCACCGGCTACCCGGCCGGCGGCGAACGCGGGCGCGGACCGCTGACGCAGGCTTCGTTCTCGGCGCGCATCGGCGGGGTCGACAACAAGGACGGGCACGTCAACGCGATCCAGCTGACCACCGCGGCGGGCATCTGCACCGCGCTGGACATGGTGGCCACCGGCGCGCTGCCGCAGGCCGGCTTCGTGCGCCAGGAGGCGATGCCGCTCGACGCCTTCCTCAAGAACCGCTTCGGCCGCAATTACACGCAGCATCCGCTGCAGGAGACCCTCGTATGAAAGCGCAAGAGTTCGCAGCCTGCTGGGATTCGCTGGGACTGCCGCGGCCCTGGCAGGATGGCACGCCGGCCGGTGCGGTGACGGTGCGCTCGCCGGTCGACGGCGAGGCCATCGGCCATGTGCCGGCCTGCACCCCGGCGCAGGCCGATGCGCTGGTCGCACGCGCGCACGCGGCGCAGAGCACCTGGGCGCTGCTGCCGGCGCCGGCGCGCGGCGAGATCGTGCGGCGCTACGGCGAGGTGCTGCGCGAGCACAAGCCCGCGCTGGGCCGGCTGGTGTCGCTGGAAACCGGCAAGATCCTGCAGGAAGGGCTGGGCGAGGTGCAGGAGATGATCGACATCTGCGACTTCGCCGTGGGCCTGTCGCGCCAGCTGCACGGGCTGACCATTGCCTCGGAGCGCCCGCAGCATGCCATGCGCGAAACCTGGCACCCGTACGGCCTGTGCGGCGTGATCTCGGCCTTCAACTTCCCGGTGGCGGTGTGGGCGTGGAACGCGGCGCTGGCGCTGGTGTGCGGCAACGGCGTACTGTGGAAGCCGTCGGAGAAGGCGTCGCTGTGCGCGCTGGCGGCGCACGGGCTGCTCGAGCGCGTGCTGGCCGCGGCAATGCCGCAGCATGCAGGCATCACCGCGGTGCTGCCGGGCGGACGCATGCTTGGCAGCCACCTGGTGCAACATGCCGCGGTACGGCTGGTCAGCGCGACCGGCTCGACCCGCATGGGCCGCGAGGTCGGCATCGCCTGCGCCGGGCAGTTCAAGCGCAGCATCCTGGAGCTGGGCGGCAATAACGCCGCCATCGTCGCGCCATCGGCCGACATCGAGCTGGCGGTGCGGGCCATCACCTTTGCCGCGGCGGGCACGGCGGGCCAGCGTTGCACCACGCTGCGCCGCTGCTTCGTCCATGCCGACCTGATGGATACCATGGCCAGCCGGCTGGTCACTGTATTCGACCGGCTGCCGGTTGGCGATCCGCTTGACGACGGCACGCTGATCGGGCCGCTGATCGACAACGCCGCGGGAGACGCCATGGCCAACGCGCTCGCCGCGTGCCGCGCGCAGGGCAATATCGTCACCGGCGGCGAACGGCTGCTGGCCGGGCGTTTCCCGCACGCCTGCTACGTGCGGCCGGCGCTGGTGATGACCGACGAGCAGCACGACACCATGCTGACCGAGACCTTTGCGCCGATCCTGTACCTGATGCCGTACACCAGCTTCGACGAGGCGATCGCACTGAACAATGCCGCCGCGCATGGGCTGTCGTCGTGCATCTTCACCGAGTCGATGCGCGAAGCCGAGCGCTTCCTGTCGTCGGCGGGCAGCGACTGCGGCATCGCCAACGTCAATATCGGCACCAGCGGCGCGGAGATCGGCGGCGCCTTCGGCGGCGAGAAGGCGACCGGCGGCGGACGCGAGTCGGGATCGGATGCGTGGAAGGGATATATGCGCCGGGCGACCAACACCATCAACTACGGCGATTCATTGCCGCTGGCGCAGGGGATCAGGTTCGAGATCTGAAAGGGGGCGTCACGAGCGCCGTAGGGAACGGTAACAAGCCTTACACGCTTTTGACGCCATATTTCGCCAGCTGCCCGTATAACGTCAGCAGGGCAGGCACATGCCCGTTCCCGGCCCTGAGGTCCCCTAGGAAAACACCATGAAACTGCTGACGATTGGACTGGCTGCCGCGGCGGCCTCGGTCACCCTGCTGGGCGGCTGCGCCGTCTATCCCACCCCCGCCGGCCCCGCCGTGGGTCCCGCGCCGGTCTATGTAGCCCCCGCACCGGTCGTGGTCGCGCCGCGGCCGTACTACTACGGCGGCTACGGCTACTACGGGCGTGGCTATCGTCGCTGGTAATTCAACGGAAAGGCCGCGATTGCCGGAGGTTGCGGCAAGGTAGGCAGGATTGAAGCAACGGCGGGGAGCCCGGCAACAGCGTTCAGTTGCCGCCAGCCGCGTCACCGGGCCGGGCGTTGAGCCCGCCCCAGCTGGGCGTGAGCGTCTGGCCGATCTCGGGCAGGTCGACCAGGTCCAGCACCCGGCCGACCGTATGGTCGACCAGCTCCGCAATGCTTTGCGGCTTCTGGTAGAAGCCCGGCACAGGCGGGAACACGATCCCGCCCATTTCCGTCACCGCCGTCATGTTGCGCAGGTGCGCAAGGTTCAGCGGCGTTTCCCGCACCATCAGGACCAGCTTGCGCCGCTCCTTCAGCGTGACGTCGGCGGCGCGCGTGATCAGGTTATCGGACAGGCCATGCGCGATCGCGGCCAGCGTGCGCATGGAGCAGGGCGCCACCACCATCGCATGGGCGCGGAACGAGCCGCTGGCAATAGTGGCGCCGATGTCGCGCACGTTGTGCACGACACTGGCCAGCGCTTCCACCCCGGCACGGCCGATGTCCAGCTCATGCTGCAGGTTCATCACGCCGGCCGGAGAAATCAGCAGGTGGGTTTCCACCGCGGGGGCCGCGCGCAGCACCTGCAGCAGGCGCACGCCGTAGATGGCGCCGGTGGCGCCCGTGATTGCGACGATCAGCCGCCGCGGTGGTACGGTCCCCGCCGAAGGGGGCGGGGCAGCACCCGCGGGCATGGCGGACTCAGCCCTTCAGCAGGGTTTGCAGTTCGCCGTTCTGGTACATCTCCATCATGATGTCCGAGCCGCCGATGAACTCGCCGTTCACGTAGAGCTGCGGGATGGTCGGCCAGCTGGCGTATTCCTTGATGCCCTGGCGGATGCTGTCGTCGTCCAGCACGTTGACCGTGGTCGGCGCGTCGACGCCGCAGGCCTTCAGGATCTGGATGGCGCGGCCCGAGAAGCCGCACATCGGGAACTGCGCGGTGCCCTTCATGAACAGGACTACCGGGTTGCCCTTGACGATCTGGTCGATCTTTTGCTGCACGTCGCTCATGGTCTGCTTTTCAGTTGGATGGCGCCGCCGTCGGGGCGCCGCCTGGGGGAAAGGGACAAGGGATGCCGCGCGGCAAGCCACGTGGCGGGAATCTGCTGGCGATTTTACCGGAATCGCCGGCTTGCTTCAGGGTTGCGCCCCGGACCAGCGTCCGCCGGTGCAGCGCTCCTGGCCGGCCAGGTCGCGCACGGTGAAGACGTTGGTGAAGCCGGCCTCGTCCAGCAGCGCGCGCGTCGCTTGCGCCTGGTCGAAACCGTGTTCCATCAGCAGCCAGCCGCCCGGTAGCAGCCGCGGCGGCGCGCCGTCGACGATCGTGCGCAGGTCGGACAGGCCATCCTGGTGGTCGGTCAGCGCATCGATGGGCTCGAAGCGCAGGTCACCTTCTGCCAGGTGCGGGTCGCCCGCGGCGATATAAGGCGGGTTGCTGACGACCAGGTGGAAGCGCAGTCCGGGCGGCAGCGCGGCGTACCAGTCCGATACCAGGAAGTGGATACGGTCGGCGCCAAGGGCGCTGGCGTTGTCCTGCGCCACCATCAGCGCGCCGGGCGAGATATCGGTGGCCCAGACCTGCGCATCGGTGCGTTCGCGCGCCAGCGTCACGGCCAGGATGCCCGAGCCGGTGCCCAGGTCCAGCACCAGCGGGCGGGGCACGTCGGCCAGCCGGGCCAGCGAGGCTTCGGCGGCGATCTCGGTGTCGGGGCGCGGGATCAGCACATCGGGCGTGACGCGGAACTTGCGGCCAAAAAATTCGCGCTCGCCCAGCAGGTATGCCATCGGCTCGCCAGCGAGCCGCCGCGCCAGCAGCGTGGCAAAGGCATCGCGCTGGGGCAGTGTGAGCGTGTCGGTATCGCGCGTGATCAGTTGCGTGCGGGTGAGTCCGGTCACGTGCGTCAGGAGCATGCGCGCTTCCAGCGTGGGCAGGCCCACCATGGCAGCGAGGGTCTGGGCTTCACGCAGCGTCGGCGTGGCCGGCAGCGCGGCAGTGTTGGGGGAAGACATCTGGTAGGGACGGTTCTGTTGCCGGCCACAAAAAACCCCACCGGCGCAGGGCCTGGCGGGGCTTTGAGGCGGGACTTCCGGCGTTTCGGCAAGTGTACCGCCCATCGGAGGCGGGCGGCAGAAAGCCCCCGCCGGGACGATTACTTATTGACGGTGTCCTTGGCCTTGTCGGCGCCGGCATTGACGGCGTCCTTGGCTGCCTGCTTGGCATTTTCCATGGCGTTGCCGGCTTCCTCCTTGGCCTTCTCGGCGGCGACCGACGCGCTCGAAGCGGCATCGCTGGCGGCAGCCTTGGCGGCGTCGGCAGCGCTGTTGGCTGCTGCCGCGGCGTCGCTGGCGGCGGCCTTGGCGGATTCGGCGGCCCTCTGCATGGCACTGTCAGCGCTGGAAGCTGCGGGAGCTTCTTCCTTCTTGCTGCAAGCGGCCATGGCCGCGGTGATCATCAACAGCGCGAGCAGTTTTTTCATGATTTCGTCCTGGGAAGTTTTTGGGAGAGACTCACCCGGCACCATTCTCCGTTTGCCGGTCGAAATCGATTATAGACAGCGCGTTTACCCCTACCAGTGCTGTTTCAAGCATTTACAAGAAATACAAAGTCTTGTGGGACGTTACGCGCAGTTCGCGCAAAAAGCGGGCTTGAGCGCAGCTTAAGCCGCTTGAGCCGCTTAAGCTGCGCCTTCGCCGAGTGCCGCCAGTTGGTCCGCCTGGTGCTCCGCGGCCAGCGACGACAGCAGCTCGTCCATGTCGCCGTCCATGATCATGTCGATCTTGTAGAGCGTCAGGTTGATGCGGTGGTCGGTCACACGGCCCTGCGGGAAGTTGTAGGTGCGGATGCGGTCGCTGCGGTCGCCCGAGCCGATCAGGTTGCGCCGCGTGCTGGCTTCCTTCGCCTGGGCGGCGCGGGCGTGCATGTCCTTGATGCGCGCGGCCAGCACCTTCATCGCCTTGTCCTTGTTGCGGTGCTGCGACCGGTCGTCCTGGCACTCGACCACGATGCCGGTCGGCAGGTGGGTCAGGCGCACGGCCGAATCCGTCTTGTTCACGTGCTGGCCGCCGGCGCCCGACGCGCGGAATGTGTCGATGCGCAGGTCGGCCGCGTTGATCTCGACCTCGCCGACCTCGTCGGCTTCGGGCATCACCGCCACCGTGCAGGCGGAAGTGTGGATGCGCCCCTGCGCCTCGGTGGCGGGCACGCGCTGCACGCGATGGCCGCCGGATTCGAACTTCAGCTTCGAAAATGCGGCATCGCCGGCGATCCGCACGATGACTTCCTTGAAACCACCCAGGTCGGATTCGGATTCGCTCATGATCTCGACCTGCCAGCGCTGGCGCTCGGCGTAGCGTGTGTACATCCGCAGCAGATCGGCGGCGAACAGCGCGCTTTCCTCGCCGCCGGTGCCGGCGCGGATTTCCAGCAGCAGGTTGCGGTCGTCATTGGGATCCTTGGGCAGCAGCAGGCGCTGCAGGCTATGTTCCAGCGCCTCCAGCCGCTCGCGCGCGCTGGCGATCTCGTCGGCGGCGAAGTCCTTCATCTCGGGGTCGTCCAGCAGCGCCTGCGCGGTGCCCAGGTCGTCCTGCGCCTGGCGGTATTGCCCGTACTGCTCGGCCACCGGCGACAGTTCGGCATGCTCGCGGCTGAGCTTGCGGTACTGGTCGATGTTGGCAGTCGCGTCTTCGCGCGCGAGCAGGGCGTTGACTTCATCGAGTCGCTCGGCCAGTTGGTCGAGCTTGGCAAGCATGCTGGCTTTCATCGGGATGCGGGGGAATTGGGGGAGGCCGGTGGGCCGGGGCTGCCGGGATTGCGGCGGCGGCGTGCCGGCGCGGTCGGCGCGCGGCAAGACGGGAGCGCGGCTAGCGCTCGGAGTGGCTGCTGTGGCGGAACAGGCCCGGCACCAGGCGCAGCAGCGCCTCGCGGTCTTCGCCCTGGGTGTGGTTCAGCGCGTGGGTCGGGCCGTGCAGGAACTTGCGGGTCAGTGCGCCGGACAGGGCTTCAAGCACCGCCTCGGGATCGTCGCCGCGGGCCAGCATGCGGCGCGCGCGCTCCAGCTCGGCCTGGCGGATGGCCTCGCCGCTGGTCTGCAGCTCGCGGATGACCGGCACCACGCTGCGCGTTTCCAGCCAGTGCATGAAGTTCTGCACGCGGCTTTCGATAATGGCTTCGGCCTGCGCGACCGCGGCCTGGCGCAGCGCGTTGCCTTCGCGCACGATCGCGCCAAGGTCGTCGACGGTGTACAGGAAGACGTCGTCCAGGCGCGCGACTTCCGGTTCCACGTCGCGCGGCACAGCGAGGTCGACCATCATGATCGGGCGGTGCTTGCGGCGCTTGACCGCGCGCTCCACCGCGCCCAGGCCGATGATCGGCAGCGAGCTGGCGGTGCACGACACCACGATGTCGAATTCATGCAGCCGCTCGCCCAGGTCGGTCAGGCGGATCGCCTGCGCGGTCAGGCCCTGGCCGGACAGCTGCTCGGCCAGTTTCTCGCCGCGCTCGACGGTGCGGTTGGCCACCACGATCTGGCGCGGCTGCTGCGCGGCAAAGTGCGTCGCGCACAGCTCGATCATCTCGCCCGCGCCGATAAAGAGCACGCGCTGGGTCGAGACGCTTTCGAAAATCCGTTGCGCCAGCCGCACCGCGGCCGCGGCCATCGACACGGAATGCGCGCCGATCTCGGTCTGGCCGCGCACTTCCTTGGCCACCGCGAAGGTGCGCTGGAACAGCTGGTTCAGGTATGTCCCCAGCGAGCCGGCCTCGCCGGCGGTGCGCACGGCATCCTTGAGCTGGCCCAGGATCTGGGTTTCGCCCAGCACCATCGAATCCAGCCCACTGGCCACGCGGAAGGCATGGCGCACGGCCTCGGACTGCGGCAGCGCGTACAGGTGCGGGGCCAGTTCGCCGGCCGGCACGTTGTGGTGCTGCGACAGCCACCGCAGGGTGTGCTCGAAACCCTCTTGCCCCGGCTTCAGGACGTCGGTGGCGCAGTAGATCTCGGTGCGGTTGCAGGTGGAAAGGATGGCGGCTTCGGTGCCGCTGCGGCCGGACAGGTGCTCGCGCAGCGCGCCCAGTGCCGGTTTGATCTGCTCGAGCGGAAACGCCACCCGCTCGCGCAGCGAGACTGGTGCCGTCGTGTGGTTGATGCCGATCGCGAGCAGTTGCATTTCTTGGGGACAGGTGCGATCCGGAGCGTGGCCGGATCGGTTGCCATTATACCGCCGGCACCACAGATTGCAGGCGCATACCCAGTATGCGTCGCAGGCGCGCCGGTTTGCAGTATTGTTACGGCGCAGCCAGTCGAGGTTGTGATTCAGGCTACACAGGAGAAGCGGATGCTGGGCACCTTGATCGTGGGTTTGCTGGTTGGACTGGCGGCGCGCCGGCTGCATCCGGCAGGACGCGTCGTGACCCTGCCGGCCGCGCTGGTGCTGGGTGCGGCGGGAGCGGCGGCTGCATTCTACGGCGGCCGCGCGCTGCACCTGTTCGTCGACGGTCAACTCAGCAGCTGGCTGGCGGTGATCGCCGGCGCCGCCATCCTGGTGGGTGCCTGGGGCGCAGTCCGGCCGCGCGGACGGTAAAGGCAGGGCTGACGTGGCGCCCGGAAATCTGCGCGCCGCTTGATCCTGGTCAGGTCCGCACGGGATCCGCTTCGGCCCGGGCGGCCAGCAGCCGGCGCAGTACCCCGTTGGAATAGTGGCTGGCCACTTCCTTCAGGAATGCCGCGAAGTCCACATGGGCGGCATCGTCGGCGCGGTCCGAAACCGTGCGCATGACCGCGTACGGGACGCCGTATTCATGGCACACCTGCGCCACCGCGGCGCCTTCCATCTCCACCGCCAGCAGCCCGGGCAATCGGTCGCGCAGTTCCGCCACCGCGGCCGGGGCGCCGATAAACTGGTCGCCGCTGGCGATCATGCCCTTGTGCAGCGCCGGCGTGGCCACGCCGAAGCGGGCCAGCACCTCGGGCGGCACATCGACGGCCAGGTCGAGCCGCAGGAAATCGGCGGCCGCGCCTTCCAGCTCCTCGGTCAGCGCCGGGTCGGCCGGGAACTCGGCGCGATCCAGCAGCGGCACTTCATGGCGGGCGAAGAACGGGCGCGCGTCGAGGTCGTGCTGAATCGTCCGATCCGCGATGACGATGTCGCCGACGTTGGTGTCGGCGCCGACGCCGCCCGCCAGCCCGGTAAAGACCACCTGGGTGGCGCCGAACTCGCGGATCAGCGTGACCGTGGTCGCCGAGGCGGCCACCTTGCCCATGCGCGCCAGCACCAGCACGCATGGCTGGCCGTAAAGGTTGCCGACATAGTAGTCGCGCATGCCGACGGTGTGCACTGTGGCGCGGCTGTCGTCATGGCGCATCGCGGCCACCAGGCCGTCGACTTCATCGTGGATAGCGGCAAGGATTCCCAGGGTCATGGGGCAGGCAGAGAGTGAAAGCCGAAAAGCCAGAGCATACCGGCGCCCATGCGGCAGGCATAGCGCCGGCGCGCCGCAAGACGGGTGCGGCCCGGGCGCCGCTTTGCTAAAGTGCCACGCATCCGGGCACGCAAGGGCGAGCATGCAAGTCACCTCCACCGTGGCAAACGGCGAACGGCGCGCCATCCGCCGGGCACTGGCCGACTGGCGCGCACGCGGATGCCTGGCTGCCGAAGCGGTCGCCGCCCCTTGGGCAAGCACCGAGCCTGCCGCCGCCGACTGGCGCCGCTGGCTCGACCAGGCGCTGATGGCACTGGGCACCGCGCTGCTGTGCGCCGGCGTGATCGTCTTCTTTGCCTTCAACTGGCAAGACCTGCACAAGTTCTCCAAATTCGGCTTGCTCGCCGCCGCCATCACGCTGGTGGCCGCGTTCGCCTGGCTGCGCCCTGCCGCCGACGCCGCCGGCCGCGCCGCGCTGGGCGGCGCGCAGGTGCTGGCCGGGGTGCTGCTCGCCGTGATCGGGCAGACCTACCAGACCGGCGCCGATGCCTGGCAGCTGTTCGCGCTGTGGGCGCTGCTGGCGGTGCCGTGGGCACTGGCGGCACGCGCGGCGCCGCACTGGTGGCTGGTGCTGGTGGTCGGCAACGTGGCGCTGCTGCGCTACTTCAGCATCCGTTTCGGCATGGATGGCCTGTTCGCACTGCTGTTCGACAGCCGCTACCTGCGCACCGCCACCCTGGCTCTGCTGGGAGCGGTGCTGCTGCAGCTGGCGCTGTGGCACCTGCTGGCCGCCCGCGCGCCCGGGCTGGGCTTCCGGGGACAGACCGGCAGCCGCTTGCTGGCGGCGCTGGCGTGCGTGCAGGCGGGTTCGCTGGGACTGGCCAGCCTGTTCGACAGCCGCTTCGATGCGGCGTCGTTCGCGATTGCGGTGGGCGTGCTGGCCGGGCTGACATGGTGGTACCGGCAACGCGCCTTCGATATCGTCGTGCTGAGCCTGACCTGCCTGACGGGCATCGTGCTGGTGGTGGCCGGCCTCGGCAAGCTGCTGTTCGAGGGCAAGGGCGACTTCGGCGCGTTCCTGCTGCTCGGGCTGGTCACCATCGGCTTGGCCGCCGGCGCGGCGGCGTGGCTGATGCGCGCTTATCGCGCTCAACTGCGTGCTCAACTGCGCGCCCAGCTGGAGCAGGCATGAGCACCACCTTGCAGACCGAACAACGGCTCTGGCGCGAGCTGGCCGCGCGCGGCGCGGTGCAGGGCGAATGCCCGGAGCACAGCCACGCACCGTGGGCGGTGCGCTGCCTGATGGGCGCGGCCGGCTGGCTTGGGGCCTTGTTCTTCCAGATGTTCCTGGTCGGGACGGTGTTCGTGGCCGCGCGCGAGAACGGCGTCGCCATGGCCGTGACCGGACTGGCCATGATTGCGCTGGCCGCGTTGTTGTACTGGCGTGGCGGCGGCATCGCGGCGAGCCAGTTCGCGCTGGCGGTCAGCCTGTGCGGGCAGGGGATGGCGGTGTATGGGCTGGTCGAGGCGCTCGGCTCGCTCGGCTTTAAGCGCGTGGCCGAGACCGCCGGATTCTGGGCCGGCATCGCGCTGTTCGAAGGCGCGCTTGTGGTGCTGGTGCCCAACCGGTTGCACCGGCTGTTGTCCGGCCTTGGCGTCTGGATCGGGTTGGCGGGCGCAGTGCATTTCGGCCTGCCTCGCGGGGCAACCGATGACTGGCTGGCGCTGACGTGGTCGCTCGGCTGGCTGGCGCCGCTGGGCTGCGCTCTGGTGGCCGGCTTCACGCTGGCCGAAGCGCGCGCGTGCGCGGCGGGGCGGCATGCACTGCTGGAGCCGCTCGCCGATGCCACACTGCTGGCCGCGCTCGCCATGGCGCTGGTGGTGACCGGGATGAGCCATCCGATGGCATGGCTGTTCGAACCGGAGGCGGGCCGCCTGTCGTTCGCGCACTGGATCGGTGGCGCCCTGCTGACGCTGGTGCTGGCTGGCTTCGCCCTGGCCGAATGCCGCCGGCTGGCCGTCGGCTCCGCCATGCAGGCGGCAGTGCTCGCCGGCACGCTCGCCTTTGGCGCGCTGATGGCCGCGGCGCCTGCCGTGGTGGCCGGCGCGCTGGCGCTGGCACTGGCCCTGCGCCGGGCTTCCATGGCCTGGATGGGGCTGGGCATCGCCGCCATTGCCATCGGCTTTGTCTGGTACTACAGCGCGCTGCACTGGACCCTGCTGGCCAAGTCCGTCACGCTGGCCGCGGCGGGCGCGCTGTTGCTGGCCGGCCGTTACTGGCTGCTGCGCGGCCGCACCGGCAAGGAGTTCGCATGAAGCGCTGGATCGTGATCGCCTGGGCACTGACGCTGGTGCTGGCCGCCGCCGGCATCGCCGGCAAGGAAACGCTGCTGGCGCGCGGCGACACCGTCTTGCTGCGGCTCGCGCCGGTCGATCCGCGCTCGCTGATGCAGGGCGACTACATGGCACTGAACTTCGACATCGGCAACCAGATCCGCACGGCGCAGGGGCCGGCGGAGCGCCCGCCGCGCGACGGCGTGGCCGTGATCTGGCGCGACACGCAGGGCGTTGCCAGCTTCGTGCGGCTGCATGATGGCGGGCCGCTGGGCGCGGGCGAGCAGCTGCTGCGCTTCCAGGCGGCGCGGTCGCGCTGGGGCGGCGCGCAGGTGCAGGTGTCAACCGATGCGTATTTCTTCCAGGAGGGGCAGGGTGAGCGCTTCGCCCAGGCCATGTATGGGGAATTCCGCGTGGGGGCGGACGGCCAGGCGCTGCTGGTGGGGCTGCGGGGGAAGGAATTGGAAAGGTTGTGAAGGGGCAAGCGGTTCCCCTGCGGCAGAGAGAAAAAAACCCGCGAGATCGCGGGTTTTTTTGTCGGCGGGGCAGGCTCAGACGTTGAACAGGAAGTTCATCACATCCCCATCCTTCACCACGTATTCCTTGCCTTCCGCGCGCATCTTGCCGGCTTCCTTGGCGCCGTTCTCGCCCTTGAACGCGATGTAGTCGTCGTAGGAAATGGTCTGCGCACGGATAAAGCCGCGTTCGAAATCGGTATGAATCACACCGGCCGCCTTGGGCGCGGTGTCGCCGACATGGATGGTCCAGGCGCGCACTTCCTTCACGCCGGCGGTGAAGTAGGTCTGCAGGCCCAGCAGCTTGAAGCCGGCGCGGATCACGCGGTCCAGGCCCGGTTCTTCCATGCCCAGGTCGGCCAGGAATTCGGCCTTGTCGGCGTCGTCCAGGTCTGCGATCTCGGCTTCGATGGCGGCGCAGACGGCGACCACCGGGGAATCGGTCTGCTTGGCGTACTCGCGCACGGCGTCCAGGTGCGGGTTATTCTCGAAGCCGTCTTCACGCACGTTGGCGACGTACATGGTCGGCTTGGCGGTGATCAGGCAGAACGGGCGGATGGCGTCCCATTCTTCCGGGGCCAGGTCGAGGGTGCGCACGGCCTTGGCCTGGTCGAGCACGGCTTGCGCCTTTTCCAGCACGGCGACCAGGCGCTGGGCTTCCTTGTCGCCGGCGCGGGCCGGCTTGACGTAGCGGGCCAGGGCCTTTTCCACGGTGGCCAGGTCGGCCAGCGCCAGCTCGGTGTTGATGACCTCGATGTCGGACAGCGGGTCGACCTTGCCGGCCACGTGGATCACGTTATCGTCCTCGAAGCAGCGCACCACGTGGGTGATGGCGTCGGTTTCGCGGATATTGGCCAGGAACTGGTTGCCCAGGCCTTCGCCCTTCGATGCGCCCGCGACCAGTCCGGCGATGTCGACGAACTCGACCGTGGCGGGCAGGATGCGCTCAGGCTTGACGATCTCGGCCAGGTTGCCGAGCCTCGGGTCCGGCACTTCGACCACGCCCACGTTGGGCTCGATCGTGCAGAACGGATAGTTTTCGGCGGCGATGCCGGCCTTGGTCAGGGCATTGAACAGCGTGGACTTGCCGACGTTGGGCAGGCCGACGATGCCGCATTTGAGGCTCATGGTCTTGTCTTAGAAATCAAGGGTTGCGGGATGCGGTCCGGCGACGGGCGGGCCTGGCGACAGGCGTCTGGCGGGGCCAGTGGCGGGACTGCATCGGACGAGGCAAACACATCACATCGAGCGCCGCTCGACGGCTGTACGGGGTCTGCCACGAAAAACGGCAATTGTAACCCTATCGGGACTGCGGGTTGCGAGCCGGGGGCGATTTGCACCGCATACAAAAACAAGACGGCCAGGAAGTCATCCTGGCCGTTGCGTGAGCGCCGCTTCCGCTCAATCGAGATCCACGACGTTCATGCGCCGTCCGTGAACTGGTCCCGCATATCCGTGGTCCTGGCGCCGTCCGTAAACATGTCGCGCCTGTCGATTGCCCTTGCACCATCCAGGAATACATCCCGCCGGTCGATTGACCGTGCTCCATCCGAATACACATCGAACTTGGAAACCTTGGCGCCGTCGGTATAAACGTCCCGCGGGCCAGTCGTGCCTCCAAATGCCGATCCCCCTGCAACCGCGATGCTAGCCGCGGCAAGCCAAAGCGCCTTCTTAAACATTGCTCCACCTCCCTTCAGGTGGTTCGTCCCCGGTCAGAAACATTTCGTTTCAATATAGGCTGAGCGTTTCCGAACTCGGAGCCATGCACCAACTGTTTTGTCATAAGCCTTATGACCTGAAGAAATAATGAACGCCGGCCCATCCCGGCCAAAGGGCTCCGGAGTGACGTGGCTATAATCCAGCCATGACCCGATCCCACGCGTCCGCGCGCACCGCTGCGCGCAACTCCTCCGCTTTCCAGGTGGCCGTCGTCGGCGGCGGCATCGTCGGCAAGTCCTGTGCCTTGTTGCTGGCCCAGCAGGGCATGGACGTGGCGCTGGTGGCGCCGAAGCCGCCCCGCGGCGCCGGCCGCGCGCCGGCAGGGCCGGAGGACTGGGACAGCCGTATTTATGCGTTCTCGTCTAGCTCGCAGGCGCTCCTGGAGCGGATGCGTGTGTGGGAGGCGCTGGATCCGGCGCGCATCCAGCCGGTGCGTGACATGCGTGTCTTTGGCGACGTCAGCGCCGCCGAAACCTCGCCCAGCCTGGACGGCGACCTGCATTTCTCCGCCTACGCCGCCGCGGTGCCGCAGCTGGCGTGGATCATCGAATCCAGCCATGTCGAGCGCGCGCTCGACACCGCGCTCGGCTTCCAGCATCAGGTGAGCTGGCACGATGGCACCGCCAGCGTGTGCGAGCGCGATCCGGAGGGTATTACCCTGACGCTGGACAACGGCACCAGGCTGCGCACGGCGCTGGCGATCGGCGCCGACGGGGCGCGCTCGTGGCTGCGCCAGCAGTGCCATATCGGCGTCAGCACGCGCAAGTACCGCCAGCTTGGCGTGGTCGCCAACTTTGCCTGCGAGCGTCCGCATCACGAGACTGCCTGGCAGTGGTTCCTGGGCGCGCCGGAAAAGCTGATGGCAGACGAAGAGCCCGCCAACGGCGAGGTGCTGGCGATGCTGCCGCTGCCCGGCAACCACGTCTCGATGGTCTGGTCGGCAGACGAAGCGCACGCGCGCGACCTGCTCGCACTGTCGCCCGAGGCGCTTGCCGCCACCGTGATGCAGGGCGCCGCCGGGGCGGTCGGCAGCCAGTTCGGCACGCTGCGCTGCGTGACCCCGGCGCAGGGCTTCCCGCTGGTGCTGCAGCGCGCCGACCAGTTCGTGCAGCCGCACGTGGCGCTGGTCGGCGACGCCGCCCACGTGGTGCACCCGCTGGCGGGGCAGGGCATGAACCTGGGCCTGCGCGATGTCGCGGAACTTGGCCGCGTGATGGCCGACAAAGAACCTTTCCGCAGCGAGGGCGACCTGCGCCTGCTGCGCCGCTACGAGCGCGCGCGCGCCACCGACCTGCTGTCGCTGACCGCGGCCACCGACGGGCTGCACCGGCTGTTTTCACTGCCCGGCGGCGTGGCGAGGGTGGTGCGCAACACCGGCATGCGTGCGGTGGGCGGCCAGTCGCTGCTCAAGCGTTTCCTGATCGGGCACGCGCTCGGCTGATGCCACCGCTCCCCGAACGATCACCGAATACCCCTGGAGTCCACATGTTTCAATTCCTGCGCCACCACCCTGTCCGCAGCGCTGCCGTCACCGCCGTCGTGGGCGGCCTGGCCGCGGCGGGCTTTGCCATGCATGCCATGGCAGCGGGCGAACCCGGCACCGACCGCATCAGGGAGTCGCTGCAGAAGATGCTGGGCGGCCGTGCCGAGGTGAAAAGCGTCAGCAAGACCCCGGTGCCCGGGCTGTTCGAAGCCAATATCGGCGGGCAGGTGGTCTATACCGACAGCACCGGCCGCTACATCCTCAACGGCGAGATGATCGACACCCGCACCGGCACCAATCTGACCGAGGAGCGGATGGCCGAGATCAACCGCATCAAGTGGTCGGACCTGCCGCTGGCGCGCGCGATCAAGTGGACCAAGGGCGATGGCAGCCGGCAGATCGCGGTGTTCTCCGACCCCAACTGCGGCTACTGCAAGCGCATCGAGCAGACCTTCCAGCAGATGGACAACATCACCGTGTACACCTTCCTGTACCCGGTGCTGTCGCCGGACTCCGAGACCAAGGCCAAGCAGGTCTGGTGCGCGGCCGACCGCACCAAGGCCTGGCGGGACTGGATGCTCAAGCATGTGGCGCTGACCGGAAACGGCAGTTGCCAGACGCCGCTGCAGGAAAACCTGGCGCTGGGCCAGAGCATGAATGTCACCGGCACGCCCGCAGTGTTCTTCATGGACGGCACCCGTATTCCGGGTGCGGCCGACGTGGCCACGCTGGAGAAGAAGCTCGCCAGCATCAAGAAATAAGCGCGCGCCGGACCTGACCCGGCTCGATCGACGGCCGGACTTGTCCGGCCGTTCTGCTTTCCGCTTTCCCCTCATTCCCAGGCGACCGCCGTCAGGCGGCAAGGAGACACCATGACGTTCCAGGCATTGCTGCTGACCCAGGCCGACGGCGCCACCCAGGCCAATCTCGCTACGCTGGACGAGGCGCAGTTGCCACCTGAAGGCGACGTGTTGGTTGCCGTGGACTACTCCACCATCAACTTCAAGGACGGCCTGGCGATCACGGGCCGCTCGCCGGTGGTGCGCAAGTGGCCGATGGTGGCGGGCATCGACGGGGCCGGCACGGTGCTGCAATCGTCCAGCCCGCGCTGGCAGGCCGGCGACAAGGTGGTGCTGAACGGCTACGGCGTGGGCGAGACCCACTGGGGCTGCCTGGCGCAGCGCGCGCGGCTGAAGGGCGACTGGCTGGTGCGCCTGCCCGATGCCTTCACCACGCGCCAGGCCATGGCGATCGGCACCGCCGGCTACACCGCGATGCTGTCGGTGCTGGCGCTGGAGCGCGGCGGCGTCAGCGGCCCGGTGCGGCCCGGCGATGGCGAGGTGCTGGTGACCGGCGCCTCGGGCGGCGTGGGCTCGGTCGCGATCGCGGTGCTGAGCAAGCTGGGCTACAAGGTGGTGGCGTCGACAGGCAAGACCAATGAAGCGGACTTCCTGAAGGCCCTGGGCGCCGCCGATGTCATCGACCGCACCGAGCTTGGCGTGCCCGGCAAGCCGCTGCAAAAGGAACGCTGGGCCGCCGCGGTGGATTCGGTCGGCTCGCACACGCTGGTCAATGCCTGCGCGCAGGTGCGCTACGGCGGCGTGGTGACGGCATGCGGGCTGGCGCAGGGCATGGACTTCCCGGCATCGGTGGCGCCGTTCATCCTGCGCGGCGTGACGCTGCACGGCATCGACAGCGTGATGGCTGCCATGCCGCTGCGCGAGCGCGCGTGGCAGCGGCTGGCGAGCGACCTGGAGCCGGATCGCCTGAACGCGATCACGCGCGAGATCGGGCTGGCCGAGGCGATCGACGCCGGCCGCAGGATCGTGGAGGGCGGCATGCGCGGCCGCGTGGTCGTCGACGTCAATCGCTCCTGAGGAGCGACCGGCTGCTTCATGAGCGTCGGCGAGGCCAGCAGTGCGCCGACGTTACAATCCTGCCATGACGCCGATCCGCTACGCCATCGCCCCGCTTGCGCCTGAGGCGCACCTCTTTGCCGTCACCGTCACGGTGAGCGAGCCCGATCCCGCCGGCCAGCGCTTCACGCTGCCCGCGTGGATCCCGGGCAGCTACATGATCCGCGACTTCGCCCGCCATATCGTGCGCATCCGCGCCGATGCCGGCGGACGCGAAGTCCCGCTGACCAAGCTCGACAAGCAGAGCTGGCAGGCCGCGCCGGTGGGCCTGTCGGACGGCCCGCTGATGCTGAGCTACGAAGTCTATGCCTGGGACCTGTCGGTGCGCGCCGCGCACCTGGACGCCACCCATGGCTTCTTCAACGGCAGCTCGGTGTTCCTGTGCGTCGAAGGCCAGGCCGAGCGGCCATGCACCGTCGATATCCACGCTCCCGAAGGCGAGGCTTACCGCGGCTGGCGTGTCGCCACCGCAATGCCGGAAGCGCCGGGCCGCGACGGCGCGAAGCGCTACGGCTTCGGCCGCTACCAGGTCGCGGACTACGACGAACTGGTTGACCACCCGGTGGAGATGGGCAATTTCCAGCTCGCCAGCTTCCGCGCCTGCGGCGCGCAGCACGACGTGGTCTTCACCGGCCGCGTGCCCAACCTCGATCTCGAGCGCGTGTGCCGCGACCTCAAGCGCATCTGCGAAACCCAGATCCGCCTGTTCGAACCCCGCAGCGCCGAGGCACCGTTCCTGGACAGCAACCGCCGCTACGTCTTCATGACGATGGTCACCACCGACGGCTACGGCGGCCTCGAGCACCGCGCCAGCACCGCGCTGATGTGCGCGCGCAATGACCTGCCGGTGCGCGGCATGAGCGACAACAGCGACACCAGCGAGGGCTATCGCACTTTCCTGGGCCTGTGCAGCCACGAGTATTTCCACACCTGGAACGTCAAGCGCATCAAGCCCGCCGCGTTCGTGCCGTACCGGCTGGCCGAAGAAACCTACACGCCGCTGCTGTGGCTGTTCGAGGGCTTCACCAGCTACTACGACGATCTGGTGCTGGTGCGCTCGGGCTGCGTGACCGAGGCCCAGTACGTCGAGATGCTGGGCAAGACCTGGAACGGCGTGCTGCGCGGCAACGGCCGCACCAAGCAGAGCGTGGCCGAAAGCTCGTTCGACGCCTGGACCAAGTACTACCGCCAGGACGAGAACGCGCCCAACGCCATCGTCAGCTACTACACCAAGGGATCGCTGGTGGCGCTGGCGCTGGACCTGACCATCCGCGCCAGGTCGCGCGGACGGCGCTCGCTCGACGATGTCATGCGCGCGCTGTGGCGCCGCTACGGGCGCGGCTTCTATGCGCCCGGCGCGATGCAGCGTGGCGTGACCGAGCCGGAAGTCTATGCGCTGTTCGACGAAGTGACCGGCCTGAAGCTGGGCGGGCTGCTGCGCTCGCTGACCGAAGGCACGGGCGAACTGCCGCTGGCGGCGCTGTTCAAGGACATCGGCGTCAAGGCCGAGGCACAGAAGCCGTCGCGCACCGCGGCGCTGGGCATCAAGGTCAAGACCGACGACGGCTGGGTACGCGTCACGCAGGTGCTGGACGGCGGCGCGGCGCAGGCCGCGGGCCTGTCGGCCGGCGACCTGCTGGTGGCCATCGACGGCCTGCGCGTGGCGCCGGGCCAGATCGACAAGCTGCTGGGACGCTACCGCACCGGCGACCGCGTCGACCTGCACGCCTTCCGCCGCGACGAGCTGCAGGTGCTGCCCGTGACGCTGGCGCGCGAGCCCGCGGCGCAGTTCAAGGTCAAGCTGGCGGACGGCCGGCATGCGGCGCGCTCGCGCTGGCTGGGCCAGTGACGTAGCGCTGCAATCCCCACAACCTGGCCCCCGCCGCTTCGCCGCATGCAATACGCGCACGACCCCCGCACCTTCCTGTATTCGCACTACGTGTACCGGGGGCTGCGCTCGGCCACCGGGGTGATCGGCGCCACGCTGATCGCGCTGCAGTTCTCCGACTTGCCCACCGCGATGGTGGTGTCGATGGGCGCGCTGTGCACCAGCCTGATGGACCTGCCCAGCCCGCTGAGCCACAAGTTCAACGAGATGCTGGCGAGCGTGCTGCTGTGCAGCGCGGTGACACTGGTGGTGGCGCTGACCACGCCGTTCCCGCGCGTGATGCCGTTCGTGCTGGTGCTGGTGACGTTCCTCGCCGCCATGATGACGGTGTACGGCAACAAGACCTTGCCGCTGCAATTCGCGGCGCTGTTCGTGATGACGCTCACGATCAACGAGGATTTCGTGGTCGAGCGCGCGCTGGTGCATGCGGCGCACTTCAGCGCCGGCGCGGTGGCCTACCTCGGCTACGCGATGCTGGTGAGCTGGCTGACCGAGCGCCGCACCAGGCAGCAGGTGCTGGCCGAGTCGTTGTACGAGCTGGCCGGCTACCTCGAGATCAAGGCCGGCTTCTACGATGCTGGCAACAACTACGAGGCCCGGTTCAACCAGCTGGTGCGCCAGCAGATCGTGGTGGCCGAGCGCCAGCAGGCCGCGCGCGACCTGGTGCTGCGCGGCAACCGCACGCCGCACGACGGGCTGCTGGTGCAGGTGCACCTGCGCATGCTCGACCTGTACGAGTACGTGCTGTCGACCAACACCGACTATCCGCTGCTGCGCCAGACCTTCGGCGGCACGCCGGTGCTCGACCACCTGCGCGGGCTGGTGGTGCTGATGTGCAAGGACGTGGAAGAGATCGCCTACGAGGTCACGCGCGGCCGCGGCTCTTACGCGACGGTGGAATACCGTGAAGGCCTGCGCGCGGTCGAGGCCGAGATCGCGCAGCTGCGCCACCACCACATCAACCCGGCGGCGATGACCGCGCTGGCCGAGACGCTGGACATGATCCGCGGCGCGGTCACGCTGATCGGCCAGCTGCACGAGGCCTCGCGCACGCCGGTGGAACCGGCCAAGGTGCTGCCGGGCAGCGACATGACGCCGTTCCTGACGCGCCAGAAGTACGAACTGGGCGTGCTGCGCGACAACCTGCACTGGCGCTCGCCGGCGTTCCGCTTTGCCCTGCGCATGTCGATGGCGGTGGCGCTGGGGCTGTGGATCACCAACCACCTGCCGTACGTGTCGCACAGCTACTGGATCCTGCTGACCATCATCGTCATCCTGAAGCCCAACTTCAGCATGACCAAGCAGCGCTACAACGACCGCGTGATCGGCACGCTGATCGGCTGCGTGGTGGCAGTGGGGATCCTGAAGGTGGTGGACGAGCCGCTGATACTGCTGGGCGTGCTGTTCCTGTCGCTGGTGGCCAGCGCAGCGTTCGTGACCATCAAGTACCGCTATACCGCCATCGCGGCCTGCATCCAGGTGCTCATCCAGATCAACCTGCTGATGCCGGGCAGCCCGACGGTGGCGGGAGAGCGGCTGGTCGATACGGTGATCGGCGGCATCATCGCCTCGCTGTTCAGCTTCGTGCTGCCGAGCTGGGAATACCGCGCCATCCCCAAGCTGGTGGAGAACGTGCTGCAGGCCAACCGCCGCTATATCGCTGCCACGCGCGACCTGCTGCTGCGCCGGGCCAAGGACGACTTTGCCTACCGCGTGCAGCGCAAGCAGTTCATGGACAACCTGTCGGCGCTGATCTCGTCGTTCCAGCGCATGCTGGACGAGCCCAGGAGCCGGCATCGCGCGGTCGACAACCTGAACCGCTTTATCGTGCAGAACTACCTGGTGGCGGCGCACGTGGCGGCGGCGCGGATCCAGGTGCGGCAGCACTATGCTGAGCTGGATATTCCCGCTGCCGAGGCGGCGATCGAGCAGGCTACCGAAGCGGCTCGCAGCAGCCTGCAGCTGGCCAGCGAGCGGTTGCATGCCGACGAGCGTGGCGGCGGGCGCGGGGCGGGCTTTATCCGCCGCGAACGCGCGCCGGTCGTGGCCGAAGTACAGGTACCGCTGGCGGTAGCCGCGGGGCCGGCGATGGGCGACGCCGCCGCTGCTGTCGAAGCCGCGGAGGATGCGGCGGCCGAGCGCCGCGCGCGGCTGGCGGACTCGGCGGACAAGCGCCGCACCGATACGCTGGTGCAGGCCGCCGCGGCGGGCGAGTCGAGCGAACAGGCCGGGCCGACGTCCAGCTCCACGGGTCGTCCCGCCAATGCGGTGCTGGAGCGCCGGCTGCGCGCGCTGCGCGAGGACGCGGCGAAGATCGCGCTGCGTACGGGAGCGATTGGCCGCGCGATGCGGGCGCGGTCTTAGAGCACTTAGCGCAGGTAGCTTCCGCGGGTTTGCTCCCCTCTCCCGCTTGCGGGAGAGGGGCAGGGGGTGAGGGCAGGCGCTTGCAGCAGGCTGGCGTTCACTTCGTGGTACCGCCCGCCCTCACCCCCGGCCCCTCTCCCACTGGCGTGGTGTGCAAACCGGCGGCATGCTCAAGCCCCGTGCCCCACCGGCATCTCATCCTCCGGCAACGTCAGCATCCCGCTGTTATAGCTGTACCCGAAGATCTCCCCATACCGCCCCCAGTCAATCGCCACGCTCAGCACGCGCTCGGCTTCGGCCGGCTTCAGGAACTGCTCCAGTGCGTTCAGCACCTGTTCCTCGCCGATCTCGCCCGCCTCGCTCGCCACCAGCTCGCGCCGGATATGCGCGGCCAGCGCGACGTTGGCGAGCAGTTGCCGGCCGAAGATCGCCTTGCGCTGCTGCGGCCCCGAGGCATAGTAAGTGCGGCCCGCTTCGGTGGCCGTGATGTCTCCGGCCTCGATCGACACCAGCCGTACCAGCTGCAGCGCCTCGCACGCGGGCAGCAGCTCATCGTCGGTCAGGCCGGCTTCGTCGGCCAGATGGGGCAGGTCGGCGCGGCAGTTGAAGGGCGCCTCGCACAGCAGGTCGAGGATGGCTTCCATCTGGCTGATATCGGCGTCCGGCAAGCGGTAGCCGATCTGGCGCGCGGGGGCCTGCGCGGGCAGCCGCGTCTCGGCAGCCGGCGCGGTCATCAGCGCGTAGATCTCGTCGACCAGCGCGCGCACCTGCGCGCTGTCGCGGTTGCGCGGGCGCGGCAGCGTGACCGGCACCTCGGCGCGAATGCGGCCGGGATCGCTCGACAGGATCACGATGCGGTCGGCCATCATCACCGCCTCTTCGATATTGTGCGACACGATCAGGATGCTGCGGATATTGGCGCGGCCACTTTCCCACAGCGCCAGCATCTCGTCGCGCAGCGTCTCGCCGGTCAGCACATCCAGCGCCGAGAAGGCTTCGTCCATCAGCAGCAGGTCTGGCTCGGTCACCAGCGCGCGCGCAATGCCCACGCGCTGGCGCATGCCGCCGGACAGCTCGCGCGGCAGCGCGCTGTTGAAGCCGGCCAGCCCGATCATGTCGATCGCGGCCTCGGCGCGGCGCTCGCGCTCGGCCTTGGGCACGCCTTGCGCTTCGAGGCCCAGTTCGACGTTCTGCTGCACCGTCAGCCATGGGAACAGCGCGAATGACTGGAAGACCATGGCGATGCCTTTGGCGGTGCCCGCGAGGCGCTCGCCGCGGAAGCGCACCTCGCCCCGGTCGGCGCCGGCCAGCCCAGCCATGATGCGCAGCAGCGTCGACTTGCCCGAGCCGGACTTGCCCAGCATGGCGACGATCTCGCCCTCGCGCAGCGTCAGGTCGACGCCTTCTAGCACGGCGCGGTCGCTCTGGCTGGCAGTGCGGAAGATTTTGCCGACGCCGCGCAACTCGATCACGGCGGCCGCGGTGGTGGGTTGGGTGTTTTCT
The DNA here is from genome assembly GCF_017815025.1 of Cupriavidus phytohabitans. Lineage (NCBI taxonomy): Bacteria > Pseudomonadati > Pseudomonadota > Betaproteobacteria > Burkholderiales > Burkholderiaceae > Cupriavidus > Cupriavidus phytohabitans. Next base: position 18,541 of record NZ_JAGIQB010000042.1, on the reverse strand, counting down.
GCCATCGTTGCCTTACAGGCGGGTGCGCTCTTGCGCGAGTTGGTACAGTCGGTTCCACAGCAGCCGGTTGAAGCCGACCACGAACAACGCCATCACGCCGATGCCCAGCGCGATGCGCGGGAAGTCGCCGCGCGCGGTGGTCTCGGCGATATAGCTGCCGAGCCCGGTGGCGACGATGGTGCGGTCGCCCCAGGTCACGTACTCGGACACGATGCTGGCATTCCAAGAACCGCCGGCGGCCGTCACCAGCCCGGTCAGCAGGCTGGGGAACACCGCCGGGATCAGGAAGCGCTTCCACAGCAACCAGCCGCGCAAGCCGAAGTTGCGCGCCGCCAGCTTCAGCTCGGTGGGGATGCCCGAAGCGCCCGCCACCACGTTGAAGAGGATGTACCACTGCGTGCCGAACACCAGCAGCGGGCTCAGCCAGATCTCCGGGTTCAGGCCGAAGCGAGCGATCAGCATCACCGCCAGCGGGAACATCAGGTTGGCCGGGAACGCCGCCAGGAACTGCGCCACCGGCTGCGCGACACGTGCCAGGTCGGGGTTCAGGCCGATGCGGATGCCGATCGGCACCCATACCAGCGCCGCCAGCGCGATCAGCACCACCACGCGCACCATGGTGATGGTGCCGAGCCACAGCACGTGACCGACCTCGGCCCAGCCCACTTCGCTATGCACGAAGTAGCCGATGCGCACCAGCGCCGCCAGCGCCACCAGCACGATCACCGCGTCACGCGCGCGGCCGAGCCACTGCGCGCGGCGCGGGTCGGCAGGCCGCGCAGCGACTGGCGAGCGCCGCTGCGCGCCCCAGGCCAGCGTGCGCGAGGCCAGCGCCGCCGCATGCGCCAGCAGCGCGCCGACCCACGCCGAGCGCCGCAGCAGGTCCAGCAGCCACGACTGCGGCAGCTTGTCCTGCGCCAGCGTCTCGAAGCGGAAGCGGTCGGCCCATGCCACCAGCGGGCGGAACAGCAGCTGGTCGTACAGCAGGATGCCGAGCAGCATGGCCAGGATCGCCCAGCCGATCGCGGCCAGGTCCTGCTGCTGGATCGCCAGCGCGATGTAGGAGCCGATGCCCGGCAGGCGGATATCGTGCCCCGACACCGAGATCGCCTCGGACGCGACCACGAAGAACCAGCCGCCCGACATCGACATCATCATGTTCCACAGCAGTCCCGGCATCGCGAACGGCACTTCCAGCCGCCAGAAGCGCTGCCATGGCGAGAGCCGGAACATGGCCGCGGCCTCGAGCAGGTCGCCCGGGATGGTGCGGAACGACTGGTACAGGCTGAACGCCATGTTCCACGCCTGCGAGGTGAAGATGGCGAAGATCGCCGCGCATTCCACGCCGGCGATATTGCCGGGGAAGAGCGCGATAAAGCCCGTCACCGTGATCGACAGGAAGCCCAGCACCGGGATCGACTGCAGGATGTCCAGCGCCGGCACCAGCACCTTCTCGGCGGTGCGGCTCTTGGACGCCAGCGCCGCGAACGCCAGGGAGAACAGCAGTGACGCCGCCAGCGCCGCCAGCATGCGGATGCTGGTGCGCATCAGGTAGTAGGGCAGGTAGGCCACGTCCAGGTGCACCGCCAGCTGCTGGTCGGGGTGGAACGGGGCATTCATCTGCTGCGCGGCGAACGCGATCATCACGATCACGGCCAGGATGATCGGCAGCAGCGCCAGGTCGAAGCGGTTGGGCGGCGCGCGCAGCAGCTGGCTGTCGAAGCCAGGGGCAGGTTGTTCCGCGCGGCGGTTGGCGGGTGGCATCATGGCGCTTCTCGAGCTGTGTCGAGCTGTGTCGACCTGGAAGGGCGAAGGCTTGTGGCCTGCTCCTGGTTCGCGGCCCCGGCGGACAACGGCAAAGCCCGCATGCCGCCGGCTCCACGCTGATCACGCCGGGCGGCGCGCATCCCTTTGTAACGCCCGGCATGGCAGTCTAGTTTACTTGGTGTCGACGACAGAACGCGCACGCCTGGCGTGCGCTTACAGGGAAACGGCCATGAAGAAGGCAACCTGGCGCCTGGTCGCGCATGGGCGCGTGCAGGGCGTGGGCTATCGCGCCGCCTGCGCCGACGCGGCGGACGAACTCGGGCTGGGCGGCTGGGTGCGCAACCGGGTCGACGGCACCGTCGAGGTGATGGCGCACGGCACGGTCAAGCAGCTCGAAGCGCTGCAGGCGTGGATGGAAACGGGCCCGCCTGCGGCGCAAGTGACGTTTGTCGAGGTCGGGCGCGGGGAAGGGGAGTTCGCGGGGTTCGAGTTCCGGCCTACTATCTAGTCGATCAGGCGGCAGTCCAGTCGACCGGCGCGCGGCCGTGCGCTTCGAGCCAGCGGTTGGCTTCGCGGAAGTGGCCGCAGCCGAGGAAGCCGCGATGCGCCGACAGCGGCGAAGGATGCGGCGCTTCGAGCACGCGATGGCCATCGCCCAGCAGCGGCTTCTTGGCCTGGGCGTGGCTGCCCCACAGCATGAACACCAGGTTCGGGCGGCTCGCGGCCAGCGCGTGGATCAGGCAGTCGGTGACCGCCTCCCAGCCGCGCCGCGCGTGGCTGGCGGCCTGGCCCTGCTCGACCGTCAGCACGGTGTTCAGCAGCAGCACGCCCTGGCGTGCCCAGCCTTCCAGGTTGCCCGAGGTGCGCGGCAAGGTGCCATCCGTGCCGAACTCGGCGGCGATTTCCTTGAAGATGTTGCGCAGGCTGGGCGGCACCTTGATGCCTTCCGGTACCGAAAAGGCCAGGCCGTGCGCCTGCGGCAGCTCCACGCCGCCGACCGTGCCGGTGCCGTGATATGGATCCTGGCCCAGGATCACGACCTTGACCGCATCCGGCGGCGTCAGGTGCAGCGCGTGGAAGACGTGGTGCGGAAACACTGGCTTGCCGGCGGCGCGTTCGCCATCGACAAAGGCGGCCAGTTCCTGCCATGCCGGCACGGTGATGCAGGGCGCCAGCAGCGCGCGCCAGGCGGCGGGGAGGGCACCGGCCTGGGCCTGCAGGCTGGCGGTGGGGGAAGGCTCGCCGGGCGCGCGGGGCGCTTCGGCGGCGAAGAGATCGGCTTGCATGCGTGAGGAATGCCTGGGCGGGAAAAACCGCGATTATGACGCCTTGCCTTCGGCGATTCCCGCCAGGCGGTAGCCGCGCGCGGCTTTACTGAGGTCGGACGGCGCCAGCGTGGCCACGGCAGCAAGCCGTGCGGCAAAGGCGCGCAGGGCATCGGCCGCGTGCGCGGCGTCGCCGTCGAGCCATTCCAGTTCGAGTTCCTGGATACGTTCCTGCGCGGCGCTGGCCGGTGCGGTAATGGTGCCGGTATCGAGGGCGGCTTCAATACGCGCGCCGTCCTGCGTGACGATCCAGGTGCGGCGGATAAAGTCGGTACGGAACACCGGTGCCAGCTTGCCGACCAGTGGCGCGAGCACGGCTTGCGCCTCAGCGGGGAAGGTCTGCAGCTCGATGGCCTCGCCAGCGATGCCGGTTTCCCATTCATGGCGCGTGGCCAGCCCGCCCTGGCTGCTGCCGGCGGTCTTCAGGGTCTGCAGCCATTGCGCCCCCTTGCGGCGCAGGCGCAGCGCGGCGCGGATCTGGGCCAGGTCGTGTTCGGGCGTGTCGAGGTAGACGTTGAGCAGCGTGGCTTCGCCTCGCGGCTGGCCGTTGGCGTCGAGCCAGGCGGCCAGCGGGGCAAGGGCGGCGTCGGGGACGGCGAGTTTGAGTTCGATTTCCTGAGGCATTTCGATATGGGCTTAAGCAGTCAGCAATGGCGACACGGTTCCATCACCACAAGCCGGTCCCCTCTCCCGCGCGCGGGAGAGGGGAGCAAACAAGCGGTAGGCCTTAATCCGCTTTTACCCTCAGGCAAACAACCGCGCCAGCTCCAGGCCCGGATCCTTCGCCCGCATGAACGCCTCGCCCACCAGGAACGCATGCACGTTGCCATCTCGCATGCGCTTCACGTCCGCCGGCCCGAGGATGCCCGATTCCGTCACCACCAGCTTGTCAGCCGAAATATGCGGCAGCAGGTCCAGCGTGTTGTCCAGCGACACCTCGAACGTACGCAGGTTGCGGTTGTTCACGCCCAGCAGCGGCGTCTTCAGCCGCAGCGCGGCATCCAGCTCATCGTCGCCATGGACTTCCACCAGCACGTCCATGCCGAGTTCCAGCGCGCAGGCTTCGAGCTCGGCCATCAGGCCGTGGTCCAGCGCGGCGACGATCAGCAGGATGCAGTCGGCGCCCCAGGTGCGAGCCTCGTAGACCTGGTACAGGTCGACCATGAAGTCCTTGCGCAGCGCCGGCAGCGGGCAGGCGCCGCGCGCGCGCTTGAGGAAATCGGCATGGCCCTGGAAGAAGTTCACGTCGGTCAGCACCGACAGGCAGGCCGCGCCGTGCGTGGCGTAGCTCTCGGCGATGGCCTCGGGCACGAAGTTTTCGCGCAGCACGCCCTTGGACGGCGAGGCCTTCTTCACCTCCGCGATCACGCCGGCATGGCCCGCGGCGATCTTGTCGCGCAGCGCGCGCTCGAAACCGCGCGGCGCCAGGCCGGGCTCGGTGCGCAGGCTCTCGGCCTCGGCACGCAGGCTGGGCAGGTCGCGCTTCTTGCGCGCGGCGGCCACTTCGTCGGCCTTCACGGCCAGGATTTTTTCCAGGATATCGGACATATCAGCGCCTCTTATTTGAACTGCTGCGTGGCGCGCACGAACTGGTCGAGCTTCTCGCGCGCCGCGCCGCTGGCGATGGCTTCGCGCGCGCGGCGGATGCCGTCCTCGACCGAGTCGGCCACGTTGGCGGCATACAGCGCGGTGCCGGCGTTCAGCGACACGATCTCGCGCGGCGTGCCCGGCACGTTGGACAGCGCTTCCAGCAGCATCTCCTTCGATTCGGCGGCATCGGCCACCTTCAGGCCGCGGTTGGAGACCATCGACAGGCCGAAGTCCTCGGGGTGGATCTCGTACTCGCGCACTTCGCCGTCCTTCAACTCGCCGACCAGCGTCGCCGCGCCCAGCGAGACTTCGTCCATGCCGTCCTTGCCGTAGACGACAATGGCGTGCTTGGCCCCCAGGCGCTGCATCACGCGCACCTGGATGCCGACCAGATCAGGATGGAACACGCCCATCAGGATATTGGGCGCATCGGCCGGGTTGGTCAGCGGGCCCAGGATATTGAAGATGGTGCGCACGCCCATTTCCTTGCGGATCGGCGCGACGTTCTTCATCGCCGGGTGGTGCGTCGGCGCGAACATGAAGCCGATACCCGTCTGCTCGATGCACTGGCCGACCTGCTCGGGCGTCAGCATGATATTGACGCCCAGCGCCTCCAGCACGTCGGCGCTGCCCGACTTGGAACTGACGCCACGGTTGCCGTGCTTGGCAATCTTCGCGCCGGCAGCGGCCGCGACGAACATCGAAGCGGTCGAGATATTGAACGTATGCGAACCATCGCCGCCGGTGCCGACGATATCGACAAAGTTCTCGCGATCCTTCACCGCGACCTTGTTGGCGAACTCGCGCATCACCTGCGCGGCGGCGGAGATCTCGCCGATGGTTTCCTTCTTGACGCGCAGGCCGGTCAGGATCGCGGCGGCCATCACCGGCGAGATCTGCCCCTGCATGATCTGCCGCATCAGGTGCAGCATCTCGTCATGGAAGATTTCGCGGTGCTCGATGCAGCGCGTCAGGGCTTCTTGCGGCGTGATCATGGCGTTCTCGTTGACAGTCTGGATGGCGTGATGGGTGCTGGCAGGCGCGGAGTCGAGCAGTCTCATCGCGGCGCCTTGACGAAGTTGGCCAGCATCGCATGGCCATGCTCGGACAGGATCGACTCGGGATGGAACTGCACGCCTTCGATGGCGAGCGTCTTGTGGCGCACGCCCATGATCTCGCCGTCCGGGGTCCAGGCGGTGATCTCCAGGCAATCGGGCAGGGTCTCGCGCTCGATCGCCAGGGAATGATAGCGCGTCACATCGAAATGCCTGGGCAGGCCGCTGAACACGCCTTGCTGCGTGGTCTCGATGGTGCTGACCTTGCCGTGCATCACCTGCTTGGCGCGGATCACCTTGCCCCCGAACGCCTCGCCGATGGCCTGGTGGCCCAGGCACACGCCCAGCATCGGCACCTTGCCGGCAAAGTGCTGCAGCGTCGCCACCGAGATGCCGGCTTCCCTGGGGCTGCACGGGCCGGGCGAGACGCAGATATGGTCGGGCTTCATCGCCTCGATCTCTTCGATGGTGATCTCGTCGTTGCGGTAGGTGCGCACCTCCACGCCCAGTTCGCCAAAATATTGGACCAGGTTGTAGGTGAACGAATCATAGTTGTCGATCATCAGCAGCATGGCGTCTGTCTCCTGTTCTCTCAGATGTCGGAGTCCAGGCCATCCTGGACCTGCTCGGCGGCGCGGATCACGGCGCGCGCCTTGGCTTCGGTTTCCCTCCATTCGGCTTCGGGGTCCGAATCGGCAACAATGCCGGCGGCGGCCTGCACATAGAGATTGCCGTCCTTGATGATGCCGGTGCGGATGGCAATGGCCAGGTCCATCTCGCCGCCGAACGACAGGTAGCCCACCGCGCCGCCATAGATGCCGCGCTTGCGCGGCTCCAGCTCGTCGATGATTTCCATCGCATGCACCTTGGGCGCGCCCGACAGCGTGCCGGCCGGGAAGGTCGCGCGCAGCACGTCGAGGTTGCTCATGCCTTCACGCAGCGTGCCTTCGACCGAGCTGACGATATGCTGCACGTGCGAGTACTTCTCGATCACCATCTTGTCGGTGACCTTGACCGAGCCGGTCTCGGCGATGCGGCCGATATCGTTGCGCGCCAGGTCGATCAGCATCACGTGCTCGGCGATCTCCTTGGGATCGTTCAGCAGCTCGGTGGCAAGCTGGGCATCCTTGTCCGGCGTATTGCCGCGCGGGCGGGTGCCGGCCAGCGGGCGGATGGTGACGATGTGCTCGCTGCGCGTGTCGCCGCCGTTTTCTCCATTTGTGCCGACCTTGCGTTCCTCCTGGCGCACCAGGATTTCCGGCGACGCGCCCACCACCTGGAAATCGCCGAAGTTATAGAAATACATGTACGGCGACGGATTCAGGGAGCGCAGCGCGCGGTACAGCGACAGCGGCGAGTCGCGGTAGGGCTTCATCAGGCGCTGGCCGATCTGCACCTGCATCATGTCGCCGGCCATGATGTATTCCTTGGCCTTGTGCACCGCGTTCAGGTAGTCCGCCTTGGCGAACTCGCGGTAGACCTCGGTCTGCACCGACGGGCTGGTCACCGGCACGTCCACCGGCTGGCGCAGCTTCATGCGCAGTTCGCGCAGGCGCTGGCGGGCGCGGGGATAGGCTTCCGGCGTGGTCGGGTCGGCGTAGACGATCAGGTAGAGCTTGCCCGACAGGTTGTCGATCACGGCCAGCTCTTCACACAGCAGCAGCTGGATATCGGGCAGGTTCAGGTCGTCGGGCTTCTGCGTGCTGGCGAGCTTCTTCTCGATATAGCGCACCGCGTCGTAGCCGAAGTAGCCCGCCAGGCCGCCGCAGAAGCGGGGCAGGCCCGGGCGCAGCGCCACCTTGAAGCGGCTCTCGAACTCGGCGATGAAGTCCAGCGGATTGCCTTCGTGGGTTTCCACCACCTTGCCGTCGGTCACCACCTCGGTGCGGTTGCCGAAGGCGCGCAGCAGCGTGCGGGCATGCAGGCCGATGAAGGAATAGCGCCCGAAGCGCTCGCCGCCGACCACCGATTCCAGCAGGAAGGTGTTGACCCCGCGCGTCTGCGACTGCGCCAGCTTCAGGTACAGCGACAGCGGCGTTTCCAGGTCGGCAAAGGCCTCGGCGATCAGCGGGATGCGGTTGTAGCCCTGGTCGGCCAGCGATTTGAATTCCAGTTCGGTCATGTCGGTCCTCTTGCGGTCCTTTTGTACGGCGTCGCTGCGCGATGAGTTTGGGCGCGGCGCCGCATTTCGGCAATCAGGCTGGAGCGAATCGATACCCGCCCCGTCTGGCGGGCCGTGGTGCAGGCAAGTTGCGGACAAGGCTGCACACGGCCGGGGAAGGGCGTGCGGCGCGTTCTTGAGCTAAACGTAGCAGAGAATCGCAGCTACGCTGGCTTTTGGCGGGTTTGGGTGGGATGCCCGGCACGGGGTTGACCCCTCAGCCGGTTGTAACGACGCCCTCGGGTAGAGGGCGCGTCAGCAGACTCGCGAACGCACTTTACGCCTGTTGGGAGGCGCGCCAGCGACGCCAGGGCCAAGCCTGCCGATCACTGCCAGAAGAGATGCGTTTGCGGTTGAGAAACATTGAATGTTCAGGGATTTCAGTCGCGATCGATCCTGAGACCGATCCTAGCGATGACCTGCCCGGTGTGCCGCGAACAGCGCTGCGGCGTGGGCAATGGTGTCGACTATACCATCGGCTTCGACGGCTTGTACAGGATTGCCATGGTTGTAGCCGTAGGGCACCAGCAGCACGCCCATGCCTGCCGCGCGGGCCGCCTGGGCGTCGTTTTCCGAGTCGCCAAGGGCGGCCATCGCCGACGGATCCAGCCTGAACACCTCCGCCACCTTGAGCAGCGGGAACGGGTCGGGCTTGCGCAGCTGGAACGCGTCGCCGCCGTAGACCAGCTCGAAATACTGTGCCAGCCCGGTCTTGGCCAGCAGCGGCTCGGTGAAGCTGTAGGGCTTGTTGGTCACGCAGGCGAGCCGCAGCCCGGCCGCCTTCATTGCCGCCAGGCCTTCGCGCACGCCCGGGTAGACCTGCGAGAACTGGCCATTGATGCGGATGTACTCGCGGTCATACAGCGCGTAGGCATCGGCAAAGAGGCTGTTGGCGTGCAGCGGCGAGAAGCGCGCGTCGAGCACGCGCCGGATCAGGTTTTCCGAGCCCTTGCCGACGTAGCTGACGATCTCCTGCTCGGACATCGGTGCCACCGGCCCGAGGTTGGGGTGCTGGCGGCCCAGCGCCAGCAGCATGGCGTTGATCGACGCGTGGAAGTCGCCCGCCGTATCGACCATGGTGCCGTCCAGGTCAACGATCACCCCTTCGATGCCGCTCCAGTCGGTGCGGCGCAGTGCCACGCCCGCGGTCATTGGCCGACCTTGGCCAGTTCGCCGCGCAGCGCCGAGATGATGCCGCGGTAGCCGCCGTCGGCGTCCGGCTTGCCGAATACGGCCGAGCCCGCCACAAAGGTGTCGGCGCCGGCCGCGGCGATCTCGGCGATGTTGTCGACCTTCACGCCGCCGTCCACTTCCAGCAGGATGGTGCGGCCGGTGCGGGCGGTGTATGCGTCGATGCGCTGGCGCACGGCGCGCAGCTTGTTCAGCGTCTCGGGGATGAACGACTGGCCGCCGAAGCCCGGGTTGACCGACATCAGCAGGATTACGTCCAGGCGGTCCATCACGTGGTCCAGGTGGTGCAGCGGGGTGGCCGGGTTGAACACCAGGCCGGCCTGGCAGCCGTTATCGCGGATCAGCGCGAGCGAGCGGTCGACGTGTTCGCTGGCTTCCGGGTGGAAGGTGATGATATTGGCCCCGGCCTTGGCAAAGTCCGGGATGATCCGGTCCACCGGGCGCACCATCAGGTGCACGTCGATCGGCGCGGTCACGTGGGGGCGGATCGCCTCGCACACCAGCGGGCCCACGGTCAGGTTGGGCACGTAATGGTTGTCCATCACGTCGAAGTGGATCCAGTCGGCGCCGGCCTCGGTCACGCGGCGGACTTCCTCGCCCAGGCGGGCGAAGTCGGCGGACAGGATGGACGGGGCGATGCGGAAGGTGGGCTGGGTCATGATGGCGCGCGGTGAATGCAGGGAATGCTGTTATCGCCGCTACGGCAGGCCGGAGCCGGGGGCGCCGCAGGGGCGGCCGGGGCGCACGGCGGGCGGCGCGGCGTCGAAAGACCGATATTCTACGCCCGCCCGGCGAGATCGCATCCGGGCGGCGCCCGGCCCGCGCTCTTGCCCGTCCCGCGCCCATCCCGCACAATGCGGCTACCCATTTCCCTGCCGGCCGTCCCGCCGCCGGCCCTGCCCAAGATGAGCGAGTACGCCTTCTCCGTGTCGGTGCGCACCCAGTACCTGCCGGACCAGTCCGACCCCGAGCGCGGGCGCCATGCCTTCGCCTACACCATCACCATCCACAACACCGGCGAGGTCGCGGCGCAGCTGATCTCGCGCCACTGGATCATCACCGACAGCGACAACGGCACGCAGGAAGTCGCCGGCCTGGGCGTGGTGGGCCACCAGCCGCTGCTGAAGCCGGGCGAGCATTTCGAGTACACCAGCTGGGCCACCATCTCGACGCCGGTCGGGTCGATGAAGGGCGAGTATTTCTGCGTGGCCGAGGACGGCCACCGCTTCGAGGTGCCCATCCCCGAATTCGCGCTGGTGCTGCCGCGCATGCTGCACTGAGCGCGGCGCGTCCGGCCGGCAAACCGGACAGCCGGACAGCCGGACAGCCGGACAGCCGGGAACCTACGGGCGCTTCGCGCTGTCCTGTTCCTGCACCGGCGTTTGCTGGCCTTGCGTTGACTGCTGCGGCTGGCGCGAGGGGTGGTCGTCGGGCGCGCGGCTCGGGCGCGGGTTCTTCTTGGCCGTGCCCATGGTCCAGACCACGATAAAGATCAGCAGGAACAATGCCACGCCGGCCTCGAGGGCGAACAGCAGCATTGGATGGGCTTCGAAGAACTTGCTCATGGCGGATGCGGCGGTGGCAAAGACAGATGACGGTGGGATTGTAGGGCAACTGCGCCGCGCGATCCCTGCCGGGCCGGCACCGGTCGCGGGACACTGAACAACAAGCAAGATGGCATACGCGGACTCCCTTTCGATTTCTCTTCCTCGCTTCACTTCGCGCCCGGGCGTCCGGGCCTGGCTGGCACTGGCCGGCGCCGGCGTGCTGCTGGCCGGCTGCATGAGCGGTCCGCCGCCGCGCATCGAGACCGGCCCGTCCGGCACCACGCCGCCCGTTTCATCGACCCAGAAGGGCCAGTTGCAGGCCGCCAGCTGGAACGAGATCGGCGGCTGGGGCCAGGATGACGTGCGCGCCGCCTGGCCCGCGCTGCAGGCCAGCTGCCAGGCGCTGAAGAAGCGCGCCGAATGGAGCCGCGCCTGCGCTGCCGGCATGATGGTCGACGCCGGCGACCTCAGCGCCATGCGTGCCTACTTCGAGACCAACTTCCAGCCGTTCCGGGTGGTCAACGGCGACGGCACCGACAGTGGCCTGATCACCGGCTACTACGAGCCCATCCTGCACGGCTCGCGCACGCGCCAGGGGCGCTACCAGGTGCCGCTGTACCGCAAGCCCGCGCAGTTCGGCAACCGCCCGCTGCCGGGGCGCGCCGAGCTGCTGCAGAACCCGGCCATGCGCGGCAACGAGCTGGTGTGGGTGGATGACGCGGTCGAGGCCGCCTTCCTGCAGATCCAGGGCTCGGGCCGGATCCGCATGGCGGACGGCACCGTGATGCGGGTCGGCTTCGGCGGCACCAACGACCAGCCGTTCCGCTCGTTCGGCAAATGGCTGCTGGATCGCGGCGAGATCACGCCGGCGCAGGCGACCATGCAGGGCATCAAGGCGTGGGCCCGCGCCAACCCGGGGCGCGTCGAAGAAATGCTCAACGTCAACCCGCGCTTCGTGTTCTTCCGCGAGCTGCCGCCGAACAATGACGGCCCGGTGGGCGCGCTGGGCGTGCCGCTGACCGCCGAGCGCTCGATCGCGGTCGATCCCGCCACCATCCCGCTGGGCGTGCCGGTGTTCCTGTCGACCACGCGCCCGCTGTCGACCGAGCCGATCCAGCGGCTGATGTTCGCGCAGGATACGGGCAGCGCCATCAAGGGCGGGGTACGCGCGGACTTCTTCTGGGGCGCTGGCGATGCGGCCGGTGAAACTGCAGGGCGGATGAAGCAGGGCGGCAGGATGTGGGTGCTGATGCCGCGCAGCTGACCGTCGACAGAGCTAAGACTGCGAATGTTGTCTCCCCTCTCCCGCAAGCGGGCGAGGGGAGCAAACCGGTGGATTTCAGCGCGGCCGCTGGTCCACGATCCGCTTCGCCTTGCCCACCGAGCGCTCGATGCCGCCCTCCGGCAGCACCTCGATCGCGGCGGTCACCCCGATATAAGACTTGATCTCGTGCGCCAGCCGCTCGCGCGCGGCCTGCGCGCGCGCCGGCTCGCTGCCATGGGCGCATTCCACGCGTACCGTCAGCGTATCCATATGGCCGTCCTTGCCCAGCACGCACTGGTAGTGCGGCGCCAGTTCCGCCTGTTTCAGGATCAGTTCCTCGATCTGCGACGGGAACACGTTGACGCCGCGCACGATCATCATGTCGTCGGTCCGGCCGGTAACCTTCTCCATGCGGCGGAAGGCCGGCCGCGCCGTGCCAGGCAGCAAGCGGGTCAGGTCGCGGGTCCGGTAGCGCACAACCGGCATCGCTTCCTTGGTCAGCGAGGTAAAGACCAGCTCGCCGAATTCGCCGTCGGGCAGCACCTCGCCGGTATCCGGGTCGATGATCTCGGGGTAGAAGTGGTCCTCCCAGATGGTCGGTCCGTCCTTGGTCTCCGCGCATTCGTTGGCCACGCCCGGGCCCATCACCTCGGACAGCCCATAGATATCGACCGCGGAAATGCCCATGCGCTTCTCGATCGCCAGCCGCATTTCCGGCGTCCACGGCTCGGCGCCGAAGATGCCCACGCGCAGCGAGCTGCTGGCCGGATCGATGCCCTGGCGCTCGAACTCATCGGCGATCGCCAGCATGTAGCTGGGCGTGACCATGATGATTTCGGGCTTGAAGTCCAGGATCAGCTGGACCTGGCGCTCGGTCTGGCCGCCGCCGAACGGGATCGCCGTCAGGCCGGCTTTCTCGACACCGTAGTGCGCGCCCAGGCCGCCGGTGAAGAGGCCGTAGCCGTAGCTGATATGTACCTTGTCGCCGCGCCTTGCGCCCGAAGCGCGGATCGAGCGCGCCATCACCGTGGCCCAGTTGTCGATGTCCTGCAGCGTGTAGCCGACCACCGTCGGCTTGCCAGTGGTGCCGGACGAGGCATGCACGCGCGCCACCCGGTCTTGCGGCACGGCGAACATGCCGAAGGGGTAGTGATCGCGCAGGTCCTGCTTGCTGGTGAACGGAAAGCGCGCCAGGTCGGCCAGCGATTGCAGCTGGTCAGGATGGACGCCGGCCTCGTCGAACTTGCGACGGTACACCGGCGAATTGGCGTAGGCGTGGTGGAGCGACCATTTCAGCCGCTCCAGCTGCAGGGCCTGCAGCTCGGCGCGGCTGGCGGTTTCGATCGGGTCCAGGGGCAGATCGGTCAGGCGCGTGCTCATGTCGTCTCCTGCACGGGGGGCGGTTATCTTGGTGACTGCGGCGTTCAGGCGATGGCATCCGGCGGCACGACATGGCCCTTGATATGCGCTGACTTGCCGCGGAACATCGCCACCACCTCGCCGGCGGCATTGGTCACGCGGATGTCGTAGATACCGTGGCGGCCCGACAGGGTCTGCTCGATCCCTTCGGCGGTCAGCACGTCGCCGCCATGCACGGGTTTGAGGAACTCGATGCTGCAGCCGGCTGCCACGGTATTGATGTTATGGCTGTTGCAGGCGAACGCGAAGGTCGAATCGGCCAGCGTGAACATCAGGCCGCCATGGCAGATGCCATGCCCGTTCAGAAATTCGTTGCGTACCGGCATGGTCAGCCGGGCGTACCCGGGGCGGACCGCTTCGACGGTGATCCCGAGCCAGCGGCTGCAGGTGTCGGCTTCATACATGGCGGCAGCGGCCGCTTCGGCGAGGGCCTGTGGGTCCTTGTGCAATATTCTCTCCTTGAGGAAGGGCGGCGCCGTGCAGGCGCGCAGGGGCGCTTACTTGCCGGTGAAGCGGGCGGCGCGCTTTTCCAGGAAGGCGTTGACGCCCTCTGCATAGTCCGCGGACTCGCCGAGGTCGCGCTGCAGGTCGCGTTCCAGGTCGAGCTGGGCATCGAGGCTGGCAGTGCCGCTGGCGTACATGGCGCGCTTGATCGCGGCCAGCGCCCGGGTGGGCTGCGCGGCGAGGTGCGTGGCCAGCGCCAGCGCCTGCTCGGGCAGCAGCGGGTCGTCCATCGCTTCCCAGATCAGGCCCCACTTCTCGGCCTCTTCGGCGGACAGGCGCTCGCCGGTCATCGCCAGCCCCAGCGCGCGCGCCATGCCGATGCGCTTCGGCAGCAGCCAGGTGCCGCCGGAATCCGGCACCAGCCCGATCTTGACGAAGGCCTGGATAAAGTTGGCCGAGCGGGCGGCCAGTACCATGTCGCAGGCCAGCGCCAGGTTGGCGCCGGCACCCGCGGCGGTGCCGTTGACCGCCGCCACCACCGGCAGCGGCAGCGCCTGCAGCCGGCGGATCAGCGGGTTGAACCAGGTGTCGATCAGTTCGCCCAGGTCGGTCATCTGGCCGGGCGTGAAATCCAGGTCGGCCAGGTCCTGCCCGGCGCAGAAGCCGCGGCCGGCGCCGGTCAGCAGCAGCGCCCGCGCGCCGCCGGCCTCGACGTGGTCGAGTGCCTGCTGCAGCGCCTTGTGCATTTCGCGGGTAAAGCTGTTGAGCTTGTCGGGGCGGTTCAGCGTGATCACCGCGACGGGCCCCTGCCATTGGAGCAGGATGGGGCCGGTATCGATACTGACCGGCTGGCCAGCGGGCGTGGGCATTGGGGGCATGTTGGTCTCCTGCCTGGTTCTTCGGGATGGGCGCGGGGCTGACGCCACTAAAATAAACCGACCAGTCGGTCGGAAAATAGTAGCACTAAATGCCGGATGCGTGAGCCATCCCGCTCAGCGTAAGGGCGTCCGGCCGGGGTGCTTTATCAGTACTAACCCGCGCTCCCGCTCCGCAAATGCGATGACGGACGCAATGCCTGCAACCGGTGTCGCTCTATAATCGCGCTGCCAACAACAATTGCAGCATCGTTGGTGCCCGTGCGTGCGCCGGCGCGCAAGACTGTTTCACTGATTCCTTCCTTTTTGCCTTTTCCGCACTGGATCTCCCTATGAAGAAGTTCGCAGCATTCCTTTTGGTTTCGTCCGTGGCGTTGTTCGCCGCGTGCGGCAAGAACGAACCGGCGCCGGCCGCCGGCAGCACGGACAGCGCCGCCACCAACAGGATCATCGTCGGCCTGGATGACAATTTCCCGCCCATGGGTTTCCGCGATACCAATAACGAGATCGTCGGCTTCGATATCGATATGGCGAAAGAGGCCAGCCGCCGCCTGGGCATGGCGGTCGAATTCAAGCCGATCGACTGGAGTGCCAAGGAAGCCGAGCTGAATGGCAAGCGCGTGGACGTGCTGTGGAACGGCCTGACCATCACCGACGAGCGCAAAAAGAACATCAGCTTTACCGCGCCCTACATGACCAACCACCAGATCGTCATCGTCGGCACCAATTCGCCGGTGAAGGCCAAGGCGGACCTGGCCGGCCGCATCGTCGGCGCGCAGGACGGCAGCAGCGCGGTGGATGCCATCAAGAAGGAAAGCCAGATCGCCGCCAGCCTGAAGGAGCTCAAGACCTTCGGCGATAACGTGACGGCGCTGATGGACCTGTCCGCCGGGCGCCTCGACGCAATCGTGGTCGATGAAGTGGTGGGCCGCTACCTGATCAGCAAGCGAGCCGGAGAATACCGCGTGCTGGAAGAGAACTTCGGCACCGAGGATTACGGCGTTGGCGTCCGCAAGGATGACGCCGAACTGCTCGGCAAGCTGGACAAGACCCTGGCATCGATGAAGCAGGACGGCACGGCTGCCCGCATCGCCACCCAGTGGTTCGGCACCGATATCACCAAGTAATCCAGGCGCTACACGGCGCCCTGCGCGGTTCAGGCAGGGCGCCGGCTTCCTTCCGGACTCGGGCGCTGGCCGCGCGACGGCCCGCTGCCTGCAATCCTTTCTCCTTCCGTTCGCGCGACATGGATTACGTCTTATCTCTACTGGGGCCATTGGCGCAGGGTGCGAAAGTCACGCTCACCCTGTTCGTCATCACGCTCGCCCTGTCAGTGCCGCTGGGGCTTGCGCTGGCGCTGGCGCGCATCTCGTCATGGCCGCTGCTGAGCGGTGCCGTCAATGGCTACATCTGGCTGATGCGCGGCACGCCGCTGATGCTGCAGATGCTGTTTATCTATTTTGCGTTGCCGTTCGTGCCAGTCATCGGCGTAAGGCTGCCCGATTTTCCCGCGGCCGTGGTGGCATTTGCGCTCAACTACGCCGCGTACTTCGCGGAAATCTTCCGCGCCGGGATCAAGTCCGTCGACCGTGGGCAGTATGAAGCCAGCAAGGCGCTGGGCATGACGTACTTCCAGACCATGCGGCGCGTGGTGCTGCCGCAGATGGTCAGCCGCGTGCTGCCGCCGGTCAGCAACGAAACCATTACGCTGATCAAGGACACGTCGCTGATCTACGTGCTGGCCCTCAACGATATCCTCCGTACCGCGCGCGGCATCGTGCAGCGCGATTTCACAACTACGCCTTTCCTGGTTGCCGCGCTCTTCTATCTGGTGATGACCCTGATTCTGACCTGGTTCTTCCAGAATCTCGAAAAACGCAATGCCAAACATGATGATTAGCCCGAACGGCGCCACCTCTGATCGCACGCCCGGCACCATGATCTCGGCGCGGGACATCTTCAAGTCGTTCGGATCGCTGCATGTCCTGCGCGGCGTCTCGCTGACGCTGCGCAAGGGCGATGTCACCGCGGTGATCGGGCCCTCGGGCTCCGGCAAGAGTACCTTGCTGCGCTGCCTGAACCATCTCGAGGTGATCGACCGCGGCACCATCGAGATCGAAGGGGAGTCGCTGGCGGCCGCTGGCGCCGGCGGTGCCTCCAAATATGTGCCGGAGGCGGAGGTTCGCCGCATCTGCCGCAAGATGGGCATGGTGTTCCAGTCGTTCAACCTGTTCCCGCACATGACGGTGCTGCAGAACATCATCGAGGCGCCCATGACCGTCAAGGGGCTGTCGCGCGACGCGGCGGTGCCCAAGGCCGAGGAACTGTTGCGCAAGGTCGGCCTGCTGGCCAAACGGGACAACTATCCGGCGCGCTTGTCAGGTGGCCAGAAGCAGCGCGTGGCGATTGCGCGCGCGCTGGCGATGGAGCCCGACATCATGCTGTTCGACGAACCGACCTCGGCGCTCGATCCGGAGCTGACGGGGGAAGTGTTGCGCACCATGCGGCAACTGGCGGACGAGCATATGACCATGCTCGTCGTCACGCACGAGATGGGGTTTGCGCGCGAAGTGGCCAACCACGTCGTCTTTATGGACGAAGGCAGGATCCTCGAGGAAGGCACGCCCGCCGACGTGTTTGGCGCGCCTGCCCATGCTCGCACCCGCGAATTCCTTGCGCACATGCTCTAACGCCGGGACTAACGCCGCCATGCCACGACAGATGGCAGAATAGCCCGCAGCCGGTGGCGACACTGCCATCTGTTTGCCAATACATAGGAGAAGACATGCCGTACGAAAACATCCTGGTCGAGACGCGCGGCCGCGTTGGTCTGGTTACGCTGAACCGTCCCAAGGCGCTGAACGCGCTCAACGACGCGCTGATGGATGAACTGAGTGCCGCACTGACGGCGTTCGACCAGGATGAGGGCATCGGCGCCATCGTCATTACGGGCAGCGACCGCGCTTTTGCCGCCGGCGCCGATATCGGCATGATGGCCAAGTATTCCTTCATGGATGTCTACAAGGGCGACTACATCACCCGCAACTGGGAAACCATCCGCAAGATCCGCAAGCCGGTGATCGCTGGCGTGGCGGGCTATGCGCTGGGCGGAGGCTGCGAGCTGGCGATGATGTGCGACATCATCATCGCGGCGGACTCGGCCAGGTTCGGCCAGCCGGAAGTCAAGCTCGGCACCATGCCCGGTGCCGGCGGCACCCAGCGCCTGCCGCGCGCGGTGTCAAAGGCCAAGGCGATGGACCTGTGCCTGACCTCGCGCATGATGGATGCCGCCGAAGCCGAGCGCTCCGGCCTGGTGTCGCGCGTGGTGCCGGCGGACAAGCTGCTGGATGAAGTCCTGGCCGCCGCCGAAACCATCGCCGGGTTCTCGTTGCCGGTGGTCATGATGATCAAGGAGTCGGTCAACGCCGCCTACGAGACCACGCTGGCCGAAGGCGTGCACTTCGAGCGCAGGCTGTTCCATTCCACCTTTGCCAGTGAAGACCAAAAGGAAGGTATGGCCGCTTTCGTAGAGAAGCGCCCGCCCAATTTCCAGCATCGCTGAGAACTTGATAGGGGAATACCCGACGGCCGCGCGGGGGTATTAAAGGATCACCGCGTTGGCTATTAGGAGGTTTTTCTTTATCACTCAAGGGGTTAGGACATAATCACGCAATCCCCTAACTGCGCGCTGTGACAAAGGTGTTGCAAGGTCAGCCAAACCGGCCTAATATTCGCCCCCTCGCAACACAACGCGGCGCTGCAAGGCAGCACTGACAAGGGTTGCGGGGTCGACCGGGAGGTTGGCGCGGCGAAGTTGGCGCGCTGGCTGCAGCAAAAAAAGATTGCTGAAACGGTTGACGAAACGAAGAAAGCTCTGCATAATTTCGTTTCTCTGCTGCAGAC
>NZ_JAGIQB010000041.1:0-61764 GCF_017815025.1 Cupriavidus phytohabitans | reverse complement strand
GGCTACATAATAGTCTCAAAAATAGCCGAAACCCAGCGCCGATGCGGGTTCCGGCTATTTGGGAAGTCAAAGTTCGGTTTAACGTCTTTAACTACACGCCCCCTGTAGTGGCATTTTCCAGCGTCGGTTACAAGGACACGGTGCGCAATGTGGAGGCCACCGGCGACTTCGTGTGGAATCTGGTGACGCGCCCACTGGCCGAACGCATGAACCTCACCAGCGCCGGCGTTGCGCCCGACATCGACGAATTCGGCCTGGCGGGCCTGACGCCAACGCCATCGCGCCTGGTGTCGGCAGCTCGCGTAGCGGAAAGCCCAGTGTCATTTGAATGCCGCGTGACCAAAATCATGCAGCTGGCCAAGGCGGACGGCGCCCTGCTCGAGACGTGGATGGTACTTGGCGAGGTCGTTGGCGTGCATATTGACCAGGCCTTTCTGCAGGACGGCGTCTATGACACTGCCGCCGCCCGCCCCATTCTGCGCGGTGGCGGCCCAGCCGACTACTATGAAATCAGCAAGTCGACCTTGTTCCAAATGCGCCGACCGGGCTAAGCCCTGGCCCTGCCTTCAGTTGGCAGAGCGATGCAACTGGATCAGCAACTTCAGCGTGGCGCGCAATTCGTCGGCCTTCTTCTTGCCGAGCGGTGCCAGCACCTCGGCCTCATGGAGGAGGGCCTGTGCGATCAAGTCAGAGGTCAGCTTCTGGCCGCGCGGCGTGATGCGCACCAGCGTGATGCGCCGGTCGGTCTCATGCGGAATGCGCTTCACGTAGCCCTGCGCTTCCATGCGGTCGAGCAGCCGCGTCACAGTGGGCTGCTTGGTTACCGATATCTGCGCCAGTTCCCCGATGCTGATTGACTTGCCGCCCGACAGGGTTGCCAGGACGCGCCAGTCTGAGATGGTGAAGCCGTTGGCCTGCACGATCGCGTGGAATTCTCCCGAGATAAGTTGGCTGGCTTGGGCCAGCAGCCCTGGCGTGTAGTTATCGACAAAGTCGTCTTCGGCGGTATCGCTGCGGGAGTTCATGCGGTACGGTGGTCGGTTGGACGGCCTCGTTGGCCGGGCAAAAAATAGAACATACCACGGCAGGGCACTTGGGCCTCAGCAAGCAGTCCGCGCACATGGTCTGGCTCTTGCTCCCCGCAGAAACTTTAGGTACAAAATAAATGGATTGCGCAGGCATCTCGCCGCGCATGCGAGCCTGACGCGCTGCAATCCTCGAGGAATGAGACGATGCAGACCGCCCCCCAATCTTCACCGGAAATGCCGCTCACCCCAAGTGCCGAAAATGACACGTTACGGGGTCTGCTCACTCAGTATCCTTTGTTCCGCTCGCAAGACGTTGAGGAGACGCAGGGCAAGATAGCAGCAGTGTTTTGCCCGCACGAACTGCGTGTTGTTGGCGCAGCGCAGCATTTGCACGTGCAGCACAACCTGGTAAAGCTGCATGACACTGCCATCAATTTCCTTGCATATGGCGCGGATGTCCAGATCGATCCGGGCCGGCTAGGCAACTTCTACCTGGCTCAGATTCCTGTCGCAGGCCACGCAGACATCCAGTGCGGCGCGCAGAGCCTAGTTTCTGACCTCAAAACAGCCAGCTTGCTCAGCCCGGACACACCAACTCGAATGCACTGGCACCAGGACTGTGCGCAGGTGTTGCTCTGGATAAAGAAGTCGGCCATGGAGCACCGCTTCGCCTTGTTGACGGGGTGCGACCCAGACGGTCCCCTTGCGTTCGATCCGTCGCTGCCCCAACACGCAGGTCTTTCCAGCCCCTGGACACAGGCTGTACTCGACCTTGCAAGGAATATCGATCAGCACGGTACCCACTGGCTCCAATTTCCCGCGGCGGTGGCGTCGATGGAGGATTATCTCTTGCGGACTCTGCTGCTGCTTCAGCCGCACACCTATACCTATCTCCTGGCACGCAGCGCGGAACCCGCCAGGCCGCGTCATATGCAGCGGGTAATCGACTACGTCCACGCGAATGCAGACACACCGCTGACCGTCGCAGATCTGGCGAAAATCGCGTGCGTCAGTGTCCGGGCGCTGGAGGAAGGTTTCCGGCGCCACCTCAATACAACGCCGGTTGGGTACCTGCGCGACGTCAGGCTGGACAGCGTGCGACAAGCACTGATCGCCGCTGCGGGAGCCGAGCATGCCTCCATCACGGATATTGCATATCGGTTTGGGTTTACGCATCTCGGCCGGTTTGCAGCCTACTACAAGAAGCGCTTCGGCGTTTCTCCCTCAGCAACGTTGCGTGGCGACGCGACGGAACGCCATTTCAGCGATACCGGGCGTTGAGGGGCCTCGGGCTCTCTAGCCTCACTCTGGACCAGCCGCCCTTCGGCGCCTTTCAGTCGTTGATACAACAATAAAGCTGCGCAGCCGCTCGCCGCCCCTTTCAGCCGAGCCATCCAGCAAGGCTGCGCCCCTCTTTCTGCCCGCATTACCGCCCGCATTTCCTGCTACCACCAAAGGCTCGCAATCCGGATATTGGCCGGCGGATTCTGGATAGCAGCGCCGTCATTGCTAAACCAAACTACCTCCCACATGGCTACATGCAAGCCAGGACAATAAGCGGAGACAGACATGCAAGGCATTGAAGGCAAGACGGCCGTCGTGACCGGTGGCGCAACGATGATTGGCGAGGCGGTGGTGTCAGCCCTCATCTCGGCAGGCGCGAACGTCGTTGTCGTTGACATCGACCAACAAGGCGGTCGCCAGATCGCGGAACGCCATCCGGCGCGTTGCCGCTATGTGGCCGTGGACGTGACCAGCGACGCCGACATCGCAACCTGTATCGCCCAAACCGTCGATGCATTTCGTGGCATCGATTTGCTCATCAACTGCGCCTGCACTTATGTGGACAATGGCGCCGATTCCACCCGCGAGCAGTGGCTGGAATCCTACAACGTCAATGTCGTCGGCGCGGCGATGATGCTCAAGGCATGCGTGCCAGAGATGAAAAAGCGCGGCGGCGGCGCCGTCGTCAACTTTGCCTCGATCTCGGCCGGCGTGGCGCAGGCGGGGCGCTGGCTGTACCCGATTACCAAGGCCGCGATGCAGCAGTTCACGCGCAGTGCGGCGCTTGACCTGGCCCCTGACAACATTCGCGTGAACTCCGTCTCGCCGGGATGGACGTGGTCTTCGGTCATCAGCGCGCTCAGCGGCGGCGACAAGGCCAAGGCCGACACTGTTGCCGCCGACTTCCATCCGCTCGGACGCCTCGGCAAGCCCGAGGAAATCGCTCAAGTTGTCCTCTTCCTCTTGTCCGATGCCGCTGCGTTCGTCACCGGCACCGACTACGCGTGTGACGGGGGCTATGGCGCATTGGGCCCCGAAGGTCGGCAGGCAGCCATCCAGCGCCTCATGGCGTAACACCGTCCGATCCATCGCGGCGCCGGCAACCCAGCCGATTCTGCGCCCTGCGCCAGACACATAGAAGAGACCCCCACTGGAGAGACACATGACAACCCATTCCATTGCCAAGATCACGCCCCGCAAGATTGCCATTGTCGGCGCAGGCCAGGCCGGCCTGTTGCTCGGGTGCGCCTTGCTCCAGCAAGGCTACGAGGTCACGCTGGTGACCAACCGCACCGCAGAAGAAGTCTGGAGCGGCAAGGTGATGTCGTCCCAATGCATCTTCGACCAGGCACTCCAGATCGAGCGCAATTTCGGGATGAATCAATGGGAATCGCAGTGCCCCAACGTGAATGGTATTGGCCTGACCATCCCGACGCCCGACGGCAAGGGCGAGATGGCCATCCATTGGCGGGCTCGCCTGAATGCCTCTGCGCAGTCGGTGGACCAGCGTGTCAAGATGCCCGGATGGATGGCGGAGTTTGAAACCCGCGGCGGCAATCTCCGCATCGAGAACGTCGAGATTCCCCAGCTTGAAGCATTGACCGAAAGCCATGACCTGGTCCTGTTGGCAGGCGGCAAGGGCGAGATCGTCAACCTGCTGACCCGCAATGATGCGCGCTCTCCCGTTCGCCATCCGCAACGCCAACTGGCACTTGCCTACGTGACGGGGATGGAGCGCAGCGGTCCGTTTGAATGCGTCAATTTCAACCTGATTCCCGGTGTCGGCGAGTATTTCGTCTTTCCGGCCCTGACCACCAAGGGCAGCAACGAAACGCAAGCCTGCGACATCATGGTCTTCGAAGCCATCCCCGGCGGCCCGATGGACCGTTGGGCTGATGTCAAATCAGCCGACCAGCACCTGGACGTCTGCCTGGGTATCCTGCGCGATTACCTCCCTTGGGAAATCGAGCGGTGCGCCAATGTCCAACTCACCGATGCGAACGGCATCCTGAGCGGACGTGTCACGCCGACCGTGCGCAACCCCACCCTTACGCTGCCCTCCGGTCGGGCTGTGATGGGTCTGGGCGACGCCGTCATGGTCAACGACCCGATCACCGGTCAAGGCTCAAACAACGCCACCAAGGGCGCCCTTCACTATTTCGATGCCATCCTGCGTCACGGTGACAAGCCGTTCGACAAGGCATGGATGCAAGCGACCTTCGACGGCCTTTACGAAGGCTACGCCGAGCCGGTGATCCGCTGGACGAACTCGTTGCTGTTCCCGCCGCCGGAACACATCGTCAGGCTGTTGGCCACAGCGCAGCACGCACCGCGTGTCGCCCAGCGCATCGCCAACGGCTTCAATGACCCTCGCGACTATGGCAGCTACTGGTTCGACGAGGAAGCCACCGACGCCTGGATCGCACAAGAGTCCCGGACCCGGGCCGCCTGAAGACATCACAGCCCCATCAGAACAAGTCGCCTGCCTGCTCCGTCATCGGTGCAGCAGGCACAGGAGACAACCATGACCGACGCCCGCGAGTTTCGGAATGCCCTCGGCCGCTTTGCTACTGGCGTAGCCATCGTCACAACCCGCACCGCCGATGGCGAACCATGGGGCGTGACTGTCAATAGTTTCAGCTCGGTATCGCTAGAGCCGCGACTGGTGCTGTGGAGCCTCGCAAAGAAATCCTACAGCCTTGAGGCATTCCAGAAGACCGGTAGTTTCGTGATCCACGTCCTGGCTTCCGACCAGGAAGACGTCTCGAACCGCTTTGCGCGGGGCGCGGACGGCAAGTTCGTCGGCATCTCTTGCACGGATGGCCTCGAAGGCTCCCCTGTTCTGCCGGGGTGCGCGGCGGTCTTCCAATGCCGCAATGCCCAGCAGTACGATGGCGGCGACCACGTCATTTTCATTGGCGAGGTCCATCATTTCGACACATCGGACCGTGAATCCCTGCTCTTCTATAAGGGCGGGTATGCCCGCGCTGCCAATGCGCTCACCGACCTCGCAGAGTTGATCCGCAGCGAGTACGTCGCAGCGACCTGAATGCCGCACGCGGCCCGGCGTCCATGACCCCATCCAGGCCAACGCCGCCGCCAAACGCATTGCCCCTTCTTGTCCTTGCCCCCGGGATAATCCATGAGTACCTATGACGCCGTTATTGTCGGCAGTGGCATCAATTCGCTTGTCTGCGCTGCCGTCCTCGCCCGGCGTGGCAAGCGCGTCTGCGTGCTGGAACGCAACAGCACGCTGGGCGGATGCATTCGCACCGAGTCCCTCAACGCACCGGGCTACCTGCACGACACGCTATCCACGGCACACCCGCTCTTTGTCACCTCACCCGGCTATGCGGAACTGAAGGACGATCTCCATCAGGCAGGACTCCGCTACCGCAATAACGACACGCCCACAGGCGTATTGCTGCCCGACAATCGTTCGCTGATCCTGGCCACCTCCCGCGAGCGCAATGTCAGCGCATTCAATGCGCTGGCAAGCGGCGACGGCGATGCCTATATGGCCGCCATGCAGGAGGTCGAGCAGAATGCCGGGCTGGTGTTCTCGCTGCTAGGCAACGAGCTTTGGAGCGCTGGTGTGGCAAGGACGGTGGCTGGCCGCCTGTGGAAACAAGGTGTGCATGACACTGTCGCCTTCTTCTCCCCTGCGCTGATGAGTTGCCGGAGTTGGCTGGAGACCCGCGTCAAATCCGACCTGGTCCGGGCGCTGCTGGCACCTTGGGTATTGCATACCGGCCTTGGCCCGGAGAGCGCCATGTCTGCGCTAATGGGCAAAGTGGTCGCGTTCAGCCTGGAGGCCGTCGGACTGCCAATCGTCCAGGGCGGCAATGCCCGGACGGTCGACGCATTTCGCCGGATCATCGAAAGCCGGGGCGGTGCGTTCCATGTCAATGCCGATGTCGAGGATATCCTGGTCCTCGGCGGCGCGGCTCGGGGCGTAAGGACGCGGGACAATCGCGTAATCACGGGCAAGGAAATTATCTGCAACGTCACACCCGGGCAGCTCTACGGCAAGTTGCTGGCCGCTGAACACGTTCCGGCTGGCCTGCGGCAACAGGCTGCAGAGTACCGCTATGGCAAGGGCAATATGCAGATTCACTTGTCGCTGTCAGCCCCGCCGGACTGGCCCCAGGAGCATCTGCGGGACGTCATCTACCTGCACCTTACTGCGGGTCTGGACGGCGTCTCCAGGGCGGTCAGCGAAGCAGAGCGCGGACTGCTTCCAGCCGAAGGCACGATTTGCGTTGCCCAGCCTTGCGCGGTTGACCCGTCCAGGAGCCCGGCTGGTGGCTGGGTACTCTGGATCCAGGTCCCCGAGTGCCCGCGAAGTATCAAAGGCGATGCCTTGGGAGAAATCCCCGCCCCCGCTGACGGCCGCTGGACGCCAGAAGTAAGAGAGCGCTACGCCGACCGCATCATCGACCGCATTGCGCTCCAGGCTCCAAACCTGAAGGCGAGCATCGTCGGGCGGACGGTACTGTCACCGGCGGACCTCGAAGCGATGAACATCAATCTCGTCGGCGGCGATCCATATTCCGGTGAATGCAGCATCGACCAGTTCATGTTCTGGCGGCCACTTCCGGGCGTCAAGGATCACGCAACGCCGGTCAAGCACCTCCACCATATCGGCGCCTCCACGCATCCAGGGCCCGGTCTTGGCGGCACATCTGGTTACCACGTCGCCAATGCCCTTGCACGGAAGCGGGCGAAATCAAACTGAAAGTGAAAAGATCTGACAGGAGACAACCATGAGCAATAGCCTTTCCCAGTTTGCAGCCGACCTTCTGTCTGGCCGCATCCGTGTGGTCGACCTGACCCAAACGCTGAGTCCCGAGTTTCCGACCATCTCGCTCCCGCCCGAGATGGGCCAGACCTGGCCCTTCCGGCAAGAGACCATCTCCCGCTATGACGAGCGGGGCCCGAACTGGTACTGGAACAACTTTTCATGCGGCGAACATACCGGCACGCATTTCGACGCACCCGTCCATTGGATATCCGGCAAGGATCTGCCGGACAATACGACCGACACCATCCCTGCCGATAAATTCTTCGCCAACGCCTGCGTCATCGACTGCTCCAGCGAGACCGCAGAGGACCCGGATTACCTGCTCACTGTCGACGCCGTCAAGGCTTGGGAAGCCCGGCATGGACGCATCCCGCCCCGCTCGTGGGTGCTGATGCGTACTGACTGGTCCAAGCGCACCGATCCCGAGGCGTACCTAAATGCGCGCGAGGATGGCATGCACACACCTGGCCCCGACCAGGGAGTCGTCCAGTGGATGATCGAAGAGCGCGATGTCCATGGATTCGGTGTCGAGGCAATCGGCACCGACGCGGGCCAATCCTATGGCTGGGAGTTGCCGTTCCCGTGCCATTACTTGATGCATGGCAACAACCGCTACGGTCTGCAATGCCTGACCAACCTCGACCAGCTTCCCCCGCAGGGCGCACTGATTGTCGCTGCCCCGCTGAAGATCAAAGATGGCTCTGGCAGTCCGCTACGCGTCCTTGCCTTGATTCCCGGCTGACATCATCCACTCGCCCATAACTACAAAAGGAGGAGAACGAATTGAAGAAACGAGGCATCGCGGCCATACTGGCCGGTTTGCTTGCGCTAGTCGGCAACGAAACCTTCGCCAAGGAAGGTGCAGACCAGTATCCAAATGGCGCCGAAAGCTGGATGTCGGGAGCATTGCCGCCTCCCGGCACATACTTTCTGAACTACACCGGCTATTACGGTGGCAAGCTCAAGGACGGCAACGGCGACAACGCCAGCATTGGAGGGAATCCCGCCAAGGTGGACGCCTGGTTTGACGCACTGCGTCTCGTCAAGGTAACGGACGTGACGATCTTCGGCGCGAGCTGGGGCATGCAGGCAATCGTCCCGCTGGTCTATCAATCGATGAATCTCCCTCAGTTGGGCGGCCGGCGCAGCGCCACCGGCCTGGGCGACATCTCGATCGACCCGATTGTCCTCGGCTGGCATGGAGCCAACTGGCATGTCACGACTGGCCTGGACATCTACCTGCCAACGGGACGATACGACCAGAACGATCCCAGAACCAGCATCGGCGCGAATTACTGGGCCTTCGAGCCGGTCGCTGCGTTTACTTGGCTGGGCCAGAGCGGCTGGGAAGTCTCCGCCAAGTTCATGTACAACATCAAGGGCAAGAACAAGGATTCCAACTTTGGCGGCATGACTGGAAACTATCAGTCGGGGCAGGAGTTGCACGTGGACTATGCCTTTGGCAAGCATATTGGCCCGTGGACTGTCGGCTTGAGCGGCTATTATCTGAAGCAAGTCACGGACGACAAGTTCAATGGCGCTGTGGTACCGGAGGTGCCTGGCGTGTGGAGCCGGGGTCGGCGGGGCGAAGTGTTCGCCATTGGCCCTAGTGTCTCCTATACGAATGCCAAGGGCACCAGCTTCGTCGCCCAATGGCAGCATGAAGCGTATGCCGAGAACCGGTTTGGCGGCGACAAGTTCTGGTTCAAGGTGGTTACAGCGTTCTAACGATTGGGGTCCGCGGGAGCGGACCCCGCAAGATAGAAGACGGCGGTACCTGGTGGGCCGACTTGGCTGTAAGCGCCGCCCCCTGCGCGCGCTGAGAAGACTCGGCTCGACGCTTGATATCCGTACGGCGAACAACCTGCCACCTCAACGGCGTGCTGATCAAGCCGGGTTATGCTCCAATGGGAGGCGGCCCTGTATGTCTTCGGCGTCAGCCAGCAGGCTGGTCTCACGATACGAGGGGCGAAAGAGGTGAAGCATGGCTATCATCAGTCGCCAACGGTTCTCCAACTTCCCATTCCGGGTGCGCGACGTGACGCTCTCCGCGAGTGACGATTTCGATACCCAAAGGAACAAGCTCGCACGCATCATGCTGGACGCGATGTACCAGTTCGTCGGTCTGCTGGATGTCGACGGCAGGATGCTCGAGATTAACCGCGCAGCGCTCGAAGGGATCGGCATCCGGATGGACGATATTCGGGGAAAGCCATTCTGGGAGGCTCGCTGGTGGGTCATCTCGCAGGAGAGTCAGGCCTTGCTGCAAGCGCTAATCCGGCGCGCAAGCCAAGGCGAATTCGTCCGCTGCGACTTCGAAGTCTACGGCCAAGCGAGGGGCAAAGAGACAATCATTGTCGATTTTTCGCTCTTGCCTATCCGGGATTCGAATGGCAACGTTGTGTTTCTGCTTCCTGAAGGCCGCAATATCACGGAGAAGAAGCACGCAGAAGCCGCACTTGCCCAGAAGAATGAGGAACTGCAGGCAAGCTGGGAGTTGATTCGGAGGCAACGCGACGAACTCCAGAGCCTCTACGATAAGCTCATAACGGAGCAGAAATTGTCGGAGCGGCTGCTGCTCAATCTGCTGCCCTACCCAATCGCCGAGCGGCTGAAGACGCGTCCTGACCTGGTCGCCAACAGTATTCCGGAAATTATCGCTGACAGCTTTCCCGAAGTAACGGTTCTGTTCGCGGATATCGTCGCCTTCACAAAGTTTTCGGCCGACATGAGCCCCGAGCAGCTGGTTGCCGTCCTCAATGAGATTTTTTGCGAGTTTGACATCATTGCGGACTACCGCGGCCTCGAAAAGATCAAGACCATCGGCGATGCCTATATGGCCGCCGCAGGGTTGCCTGAACCCGTAGCCGACCATGCAGTGCGAGCAGCGCAGATGGCGTTGGACATGGTCGACGCGCTCTCGCACTTCAACCAGCGCAGTGGCTACAACCTGCAGATGCGCATTGGCATCAATAGTGGGCCAGTGGTTGCTGGCGTCATCGGCAAGCGCAAGTTCATTTACGACTTGTGGGGAGCTGCGGTCAATACCGCCAGTCGGATGGAGTCCCACGGTGTCGCCGGACGGGTACAGGTGACGGATGCGACTCGGCGACAACTGGATGAGCTTTTCCTTTTTGAAGAGCGCGGGATAATCGAGGCAAAGGGGGTTGGCACACTACACACGTGGTTCCTCACAGGCCGGAAAAAATGCCACTGAGGAAAAACAGGTCATGCCGCGTGCCGCGCAACGACTGACCGAAGAAGATTGGGCAGAAGTCTCGGACACCGTTCCGGATGGCGCCGATCCCCTGTTGGGAGACGATGCACAAGAGCGTTGCGCAACGTTGCGCAAACAGGATCGCGAGCGCCTGACAGGCGCTACACCTCTTTGGTGTCGAAGACCAGAAGATCCACGCCCGCCTGTGCAAAATTCGCCAGGTCGGCGGCGGCCGCGGCACCCTCTGGCGAAGCGAGAGCCTGTTGCAGTGCGCCGAGGGAATCGAAGGTCAGCAACGCTACCAGATGGAAAGGTGATTGCCCGGCTGGCGTCTCCACTGGACTGCTGCTGACCTCGTAAGCTTGCAAGCCGGGCATTTTCCTGGCAATCGGAATGTGTTTCGAGAAATAGTGCGAGTCAAACGCTGCCTTGTCGGCAGGCATTTTGTACAGTGCGACAAGCTTTGCCATGTTGTTCTTCCGGTTGGTCAGGCGTAGGGACGGATCGAAATGGCTGCGCGCCAAGGCGTGCCCTCGATCCGATCGATAAGTCGATCCGGTTCTTTGCAGAACCGGCCCGGCTCACTTGCGACCTGCCCTGCTTGCGTGCAGCGCCTATTTGGCGTGCAGGATAACGGTTCCTTCGGAGATAGTCGGCGCGCTTGCCCCCGTAGCGGCTGCGTTCTCGGCAATCCAGTCCCTGGCCTTCTTGACGCTTTCATCCACGCCGGCCTTGTCATTGCAGGTCGTGACGGAGAATCCGCCATCGGTGGTTCGCACCAGCGTATAGCTGACAAAGCCTTGAACCGAGCGCATCAGCGATTCGACTTCTGGCGTGCGCTTTTCCAGCAGGTCAAACAGCGCCTTGGCCCCGCTTCCGGCATAAGTCCTGACAACAGTGTGCATGATCCGTCCCTCCATAGAATGACCCCGGATTTCGCGAAGCCGCGCAGAGAAGGAGGTGATGGAACCAGTTTAGGTGTGACGAGAGCCTTTACAAAAAGATGGTCGGGCCTCCGAGTGGGCCGTTAAATCGGAAGGTGGCGCCGGCAGGCAGCAGCGATTCACCTCCATGGACCACGCGATTGCCACCGGCCTCGAGAAGGCCAGGCGTGCAAGGGTGGAACTGCTCATCCACGGCGGGACCGCCAAATCGTTGAGCGAAGCTCTTTTGGCAACGATCCGCGCGACGTCGAGGGTTGATTTGCTGCCCTCCCTCCGCGCGCCCTTTGCGGGTTGCGAATGATTTTCGCGAGCGCCAGGGATCAGCAACCGCATCGGGCGCTGAAGCGCGACCGCTTCGTCCGCATTGATCCTTCCCTTGACGCTGGTCAGGGAAGCCGTCGAGCGGATCATGCCTGTCGGTCGTCTGCGCTATGTCGGTTTCTCGCATTTCGAGGCTGACGAATGCGGCGCGCTCAATCAGTCGAACGCGACCAGCCTTTGGCGTAAGTTGACTGGTGGCGCTGCATGACGAAGTGAACGGCGACGACAGCTTGTGTCGCGCGAGGGCCGGTGGTTCGTGAGTGAGGGGGCGGCGCCGTAGCGACTCAGCCCTCGGCCGCTCTTTCAGGCGTTTTCCCGACATAACGCCCTCTCGGACGTATCACTTGCCCCACCCCCAACTGCTCCAGGCTATGCGCCAGCAGTCCGATGCTCCGCGCCGTGGCGAACATGCCAAAGGCTGCGTCGCCAGGTAGTCCGTAGTGGGTAACCAGCGCCGCCAGGGCAACATCGATATTGGGTTGCAAACCGGTCAGGCGAGTCGCCTTCTCGATAAAACGGGCGATGACTTCCGGGGGATCGAACAGTGCCAGCAACGCGGCCGCGCGCGGATCGCCTTCGGGATAGAGGTGATGCCCGAAGCCTGCCAATGGCAAGCCAGCGGACAGATGGTGGGCGATCACCTGGTCCTCGCCCTGTCGGTCCAGTTCATTGAACAGCGCCTTCACGCGGCCTGAGGCGTCGCCATGCAGCGGACCGGACAATGTGGTCAGGCCGGACAGAAGGCAGGCCGGCAGGGACGCTCCGGTAGACGCGGCGATGCGCGCGGCAAAGGCGGAGCTCGTCAGCTCGTGGTCTACCAGAAGCACCATTGCGGTACGCAGGAGATCCGCCACGTGAGGGGATTGCTTCCATCCTTGCGCAAAGCGCAAGTGCAACGGCTGCTGTCCCGCATGCGCGCCGAAGCTATTGGCCAGTTGGCCTACCAGGCTTTGGCATTCGTAGTGCAGGACGCGGGTCATGCGCCCATGGGTGGAGTGGCCTGTGGCGGCCAGCTCGGCCAGGGCCATGAACGCCGCAACACGCCCCGGCTTGCCGCAGCGGGCAGTCGATGAAAAGTCGACGGGTTGCTCGGCGTTCCAGAGCAAGCGCGCAACGTCTTCCAGACTGGCCGAGCCGGCCAGCATCACTGCGTCCTGACCGCGGTAGTACAGCCGCTCCCGCACAAAGGTGGAGAGCGCAGTGGGGATGCTGGGCTCCGCCCCGAACAGCGTATTGGTTGCGAGCGTCTCAAACTTGCGCCCGGCCTGCTTGCGCCTGGCCAGGTTCGCCACGTCTTCGGCGCGATACAGGCTGCGCCGTGTGTCCGCGGGGTCGGATGTGACTTCCAGCTTGCCGCGGCTGACGTAGGCATAGATCGTCTGCGGCCTGACGCCAAGGCGTTTGCACGCCTCCTCCATCGATATCCAGGATCCCATGATGATGTGGTTGGGCAAATTTATATTGATTTTATATATCAAGATTGCCGCCACAATCAACTTATACGTACCATGCAGTCAACCTTTCCCTACCTTTGTCAACCTGACTGCATCCGGACATGAAGCCACAGATCCTGCAACTCAATCCCATCCTGATCCCGGCGGCCAATGACGAACTCGCCACACGCTATCGGGTTCACAAATTCTTCGAGATCGCGGATCAGGGCGCGTGGCTGCGGGAGCATGGCGCGGCCATCGAGGCCGTCATCACCGGCGGGCACACCGGGATCTCGCGCGCGATGCTGGAACAGTTGCCGGCGCTGAAGGTGGTGGCCGTCAATGGCGTCGGGACGGATGCGGTGGATCTTGCCTACTGCCGTGAACGCGGCCTGCCCGTCACCGCCACCCTGGGTGCGCTGACAGAAGACGTGGCAGACCTGGCCATCGGCCTGCTGATCGCGGCCTGCCGCAACATCTGCGCCGGCGACCGCTTTGTGCGCGATGGCCAATGGGAGCTGCACCCCCAGCCCAGCGCCATCCCGCTCGCCCGGCGATTCAGCGGCATGCGCGTCGGTATCGTAGGCATGGGGCGAGTCGGCCGCGCGGTCGCAACGCGGGCCGCTGCCTTTGGCTGCGACATCCGCTACACGGACCTGCACCGCATGGACGACGTGCCCTATGCGTTCGTGGCAGATCTGCGCCAGCTTGCGCACGACAGCGATGCACTGGTGCTGTGCGCGGCTGCCGACAAGGCCGAAGGCATCGTCGATGCCGCGGTGCTGGACGCACTCGGCCCCCGCGGCTATCTCGTCAACGTGGCGCGTGGCCGGCTGGTCAACGAGGCGGATCTCGCCGAAGCCGTCGCCGCCGCCCGGATCGCGGGCGCCGCGCTGGACGTATTCGTAGACGAGCCTCGCGTTCCCCTGACGCTACGCCAGTCCGACCGCACGACACTGCAGGCCCACCGCGCCAGCGCCACCTGGGAAACCCGTACCGCCATGGCGCAGATGGTGCTCGACAGCGTCGCCCAGGCGCTGGCCGGCAACCGCCCCGTCATGAGCCTGACTACCTGAGCGCGGGCCCATCCCTGACACCGGAATTGACCGGCTTCATTTTCCCACCATCGCCACGCTTGCCCTCCCCGTCTCACGGGCGCGCGGCGCCGTTTCTCACCTGATTTTCGTTCGCCCCTCATTGCAGGAGACCGTCCTTGAACGCTTCCCGAAAGATCGCCCTGGTTACGGGCGCTGGCAGCGGCGTTGGCCGCCTTACCGCGCTTGGCTTGCTCGACGACGGCTGGACGGTCGTGCTGGCCGGCCGTCGCGCCGCCCCCTTGCAAGCGCTGGCCGCCGAAGCCGCCGCGCGCGGCCAGACCGCGGTGGCCATGCCCGCGGACGTGACCGACCCGCAGCGCGTGCAGGCCTTGTTCGACGCGATCGAACGCGAGTTCGGGCGACTGGACCTGCTTTTCAATAATGCGGGTGTGAATGCGCCGGCTGTGCCGATGGACGAGCTGCCGCTGGACAACTGGTTCAACGTCATCAATACCAATGTCACCGGCGTCTATCTCTGCGCGCGTGCGGCCTTCGGACTCATGCGCCGTCAATCGCCGCAGGGCGGGCGCATCATCAATAACGGCTCCATCTCGGCGCATACGCCGCGTCCCTTCACGGCGCCCTATACCGCCAGCAAGCACGCCGTCACCGGCCTCACCAAGGCACTGGCGCTGGACGGGCGCGCCGTCAACATCGTTGCCAGCCAGATTGACATCGGCAACGCATTGACCGACCTGTCCGAGCGCATGACGCGCGGCGTCTTGCAGGCCAACGGAACGATCGCACCCGAGCCCATGATGGACGCCAGCCACGTCGCCAATGCCGTGCGTCATATGGCCTCGCTGCCACTGGACGCCAACGTGCTGACCATGACCGTCATGGCCAGTGCCATGCCCTTCGCCGGGCGCGGCTGACATGGATCCGCACCCTTGCACGCGTTGCAAAGGCGTGCATCCCCAGAGTTGACACGAGTTAACCAGAAACAAACGGAGACAACGATGCAGTTCACTACCCTGATCAAGACCTTGGTCGTCCCCGCCGCGCTGCTCATCGCACCCGGCCTGGCATCGGCACAGAATTACCCCGCGCGACCCGTCACCATCATCGTCCCCGCGCCGGCGGGGGGTGGCATCGACCTGATCGCCCGGGTCGTCGGCGAAAAGCTTTCAGTCAGGCTTGGCCAACCGTTCATCGTCGAGAACCGTCCGGGTGCGTCCAACAACCTGGGCACCGCGGTGCTGGCCAACGCCAGGCCCGATGGATATACCATCGGCATCGTGGGCGGCAGCCACAACATCAACAAATTCCTGTTCAGGAACCTGGGGTGGGATCCGCAAAAGAGCTTCGAGCCCATCGTCTACACCCATGAGATCCCGCTGGTGTTTGCGGTCTACCCGAAACTCCCGGTCAAGACGGTACCTGAGCTGGTCACCTGGATGAAGGCGAATCCGGGCGAGGCCAAGGTTGCCACTTCCGGCCGCGGCAGCGCGCAGGAAATGGCCGCCGAAATGTTCCGCATGGTAAGCGGCGCGCCCGTGCTGCTGGTGCCATACAAAGGGTCGTCCGCCGCCCATCCCGACCTGATCGCCGGACGGACCACGCTCTACATCGATACCATCAGCGCCATCCAGGAGCAGGTCAAGTCGGGCAACGTCCGTGCCATCGCGGTATCCACCCACAGCCGCTCCAAGGCCCTGCCCAATGTGGCAACTGCCGAAGAGCAAGGCCTCAAGGGCTATGACGCCAATACCAACGGCGGCTTCCTGGCCCCCGCGGGAACACCCAGGGAGATCGTTGCCAGGCTCAATACCGAGATCAATGCCGCGCTGAACTTGCCCGAGGTGCGCGCCAAGCTGGAAGCGGCAGGAATCGAGGTCAAGGGCGGCACGTCACAGGAATACGCGGCCTTGATCAAGTCTGACCTGGCAAAGTGGGGGAAAGTCATCAAGGAAGCGGGAATCCAGCCGGAATAGTGGTCGCGCTGGAAACAGGGTAGCTGGAAGCGTGTCACTCATCCTGCTTGCCACGCGTTGCGACATGCAACGTCGCCGACGCGTGGCCGGCGAAGAAGGGCTGCGCGGTGCACGTTTCGCAGCAGAGTGTTTCAGTGCGGTCACTGGCCGGAAAATCTGGCCGGCCTGCGCTCGATGAAATGCGCAACCCCCTCTGTAAAGTCCTCGCTCTGGATGCTTTCGAACATCTCGGCATTGGCAACCCGCGTGGCCTCGGCCAATGACTGGAACGGTTGCTCCCACAGTTGCCGCTTCATCACGCGGATGGATCGGGGCGAAACGTTCTCGGCGAGGTCGTCGGCATAGTCAAGCGTCGTCGCCATGAGTGTGTCCGCATCGACCACACGGTCGACCAGGCCAATCCGCAGCGCCTCGTCGGCCGGAACCTTGCGTGCCGAGTACAGCAGATCGGCAGCATGACCTGGGCCAACCACGCGTGGCAGCAGCCAGGAGATACCGTGCTCGGCAATCAGCCCCCGACGCGCGAACGCGGTGCTGAACGCGGCCCGGGCGCTGGCGAAGCGCATGTCGCTGTACAGCGCGAACACCAGGCCCAGACCCGCCGCGGCACCATTGATTGCCGCGATCACGGGCTTGCGCATGGCCGGGAAATAGCCATAGCGTGTCTGGTAGTCGGCGCGCCGGTTCATGTCGAACGGGCGCATCCACTGGGCGGCGCGGATGTCGCCCGGCGGCAGCACTTCCAGTTCGTTGATGTCCATGCCGGCGCAGAAGCCCTTGCCGGCGCCGGTCAGCACCACCACGCGGACGTTGTCGTCGCGATCGACGGCCTCCATGGCATCGCGCAATTCGGCCTCCATGACCTTGGTCAGCGCGTTGAGCTTGTCCGGCCGGTTCATGGTGACCACGGCGATGCGCTCGCTTTTTCCTGCGCGAGCAACGGTGACCTGACTGTACATAGTGCGATTCCTTTTGATGTCTTGGCTAGTCTTGACTAAGGGAGCTGAACCGATCTCGGCTCCAGGAACTCTTCCAGCCCATGGACGCCGCCTTCGCGCCCGACGCCGGACAGGCCGAAGCCGCCAAACGGTGCGGCGGGATTGAAGCGGGCGCCATTGACGTCCACCTGCCCTGCCCGCAGCGCGTTGGCGATCACCTCGCCGGCGCTGTCATCGGCAGCCCAGACCGTGGCAGCCAGTCCGTAGCGCGTGCCATTGGCCAGGGCGATCGCCTCGTCGACGCTGTCGTAGCACAGCACCGCCAGCACCGGCCCGAAGACCTCCTCTTGCGCCAGCCGGCTGTCGGGTGCGACGTTGCCGTAGATGGTCGGCGCGACGAAATAGCCGGTCGCTGGTACTGGCGCGTCGGCACCGCCGGCGATCCGGTCGAAGCCCGCCTCTTCCGCTGTGGCGATATGCGCCTGCACGCGCTGGCGCTGCAGCGCCGACAGCAAGGGGCCGACCCGCGTTTCGCCATCGGCGGGATCCCCCAGGGTCATCGCTGCCGCGGCCTCCGCCAGCAGTTGCCGGCAGCGCGGGTAGTCGTCGCGTGCAACGATCAGCCGGGTGGTCGCGCTGCAGGTCTGCCCCGAATTGAGGAAGCAGGAACCGACCGTCGCCCTGACCGCCCTGGCGAGATCGGCACCCGGCAGCACGACGGCCGCCGACTTCCCGCCGAGTTCCATCGACACGCGCTTCATGTCGCCCGCCGCCTGCGCGGCGACCTTGCGGCCCACTGCCGTGGAGCCGGTGAACGACACCATCTGGATATCGGGATGCGAGACCAGCGCCTCGCCGACCGCCGCACCTCCCAGTACGAGGTTAAGGACGCCCGGCGGCAGCTTCGCCTGTTCGCACGCGGCCATCAGCCGTTCCGTGGCGGCAGGCGCCAGTTCGGACGGCTTCAGCACCACCGTGCAGCCGGCCAGCAGCGCGGGCGCCAGCTTGGCCGTGATCTGGTGCAACGGGTAGTTCCACGGCGTGATGGCGGCCACCACGCCGACCGGCACCAGCGTCACCCGGGAATTGCCGATCGTGCGGACGAAATCGAACGTGTCGGCCAGCGCCGCCGTGGCGCGCCAGGCCGCGATCGGCGCATCGACCTGGATACGACGCGACAGCTTCAGCGGCATGCCGACTTCACGCGAGATCTCATGGGCGAGTTCCGCTGCGCAACCTTCCAGCGCATCGGCAAGCGCATGCAGATACGGCGCCCGCCCGGCTGCGCCCAGGGCCTGCCATGCTGGCTGCGCCCGCACGGCCGCCGCCACGGCGTCGGCCACATCGTCCGCGGTGCCCAGGCCGACCTCGGCCAACGGGGCTTCGGTCGCCGAATCGTAGACGCGGATCGATTCGCCGCCTCGTATCGGGCGACGTGTGCCGTCTATGTAGTGTTGGGTCAATTCCTTCACTGCGACTCCCTTGTCTTGCGTTGATCGAGGAACGCTGCCATCACGCGCTGCGGTTCGCCGTCGGCATAGCATTCAAGTTGCGCCCGGATGCCGGCGACACAGGCCTCATCGAACCCCGGCTGCGTCATGGCACGAAAGCGCTGCCTGGACAGGCGCACGGCGGTCGGCGGCAGCGCCGCGAGCGACCTGGCCTGTGCCAGCGCCTGCGTCATCAGCTCGGCCTCGCCGCACAGCGCCGTCACCAGGCCGATGTCGAAGGCGCGCTGGCCACTGACCAGTTCGCCCGACAGCGACATCTGCACGTTATGGGTGTGCCCCACGTGCAGCGTCATCAGATAGGATCCGACGATGCTCGCCAGGCCTGCCTTGACCTCCGGCTGTCCCCAGCGGCTTTCAGCCGTGGTCAGGCGCCAGTCCGCGCACAGCGCCAGCTGAAAACCCGCGCCTGCCGCCACGCCCCGCACGGCGGCCACGCAAGGCTTGTCCAGGTCGCGCACGGCCTGGTACATCGCCCGTTGCCGGTTCAGCCAGGGCACGAGCTGCTGCCAGGTCACGGCAGCCGCCTCATCGAGGTCCTGCCCGGCGCAGAACGCCCGCTCGCCGGCGCCGGTCAGCACGACGGCGCGTACCGATGGTTCGGTGTTGAGCCGGCCCAGCGCTTCGATCAGCTCGCCGCGCAGCACGTCGTTGACCGCGTTCATGCGGCGCGGACGGTTCAGCGTGACGATGGCGATCTCGTCATCCTGTTCGACACGTATGGCTTCCATATTTCAGTTTCCCTTGAGTTCCACCACTGCATCGACTGCCACGACACCCGCGCCGGCCGCCATCACCATCAGCGGGTTGATGTCGACCGAAACCAGCGCGGTGCGGTGACGCAACGCCCAGTCTCCGAGCGCGACCGCCGACGACGCCAGCGCCTCCAGGTCGAGCGCCGGGATGTCGCGATAGCCATCGAACAGCGGCGCCAGGCGCAGCCGCGCGCAGGCCGCCTTGACGTCGTCGGCAGTGAACGGCGCCAGCAGGGTCACGACGTCCTTGCGGAGTTCGAGCAGCGTGCCGCCCTCCCCGATCATGACCAGCGGCCCAAACGCGGGATCGACCGAGACGCCCAGCGCAAACTCATGGCGGCCCTTGACCATCGTTGCCACGATCACCCGTGGGGATGCCACGCCCAGCCGCTGCAGCGTATCGAGACAGTCCTGCGTCGCGCGGGCCACGCTTGCCGCATCGGTGAGCCGAAGATGCACGAGGCCATGCTCACTCTTGTGCGGGACCTCCGCCGCGCAGCCCTTGACCACCACCGGCACCCCGCCGAGCGCGTCAAACGCCGTCACCGCCGCATCCACGCTGTCGCATAGCCGGTACGGCACGGTCGGTACGCCGGCTGCGGCAAGCAATGCCAGGCTACGGGCTTCGTCCTGCAATCCACTGCCGTCGAGCTGCCGTGCTTCAGGCCAGGCCGGCGTGTTTGCCGCCTCGGCCAGCCGATGATGCGCGGCGTATTGCGCCAGCGCTGCAATGGCATCCGCTTCGGTGACGAAGGCCGGCACCCCGTGCCGCACGAAGACCTCGCGCACCGGCTGTTGCGGCGCGCTCGCCACCAGCGGCTTGCCCAGTTGCGCGCTGAAGGCGGCGGCGTCGCGCGCCAGCGCCTCGACGTCGTAGCCGGGACCGGCCACCGGAATGCCGACCATCACCATGTCGGCCTGCGGATCGGCGCCCAGCGCCTGGAGCACGCGCGGGAACATGTCGCCCTTGCCCAGCAACGCCGCGGTCATGTCGAGCGGATTGCTGGCCGTACCGAACGCGGGCAGGATCGCACCCAGTTCGCGCAGCGTGGCCGGCTGCAGTTCGGTCAGCGGGAGGTCGTGCCGTTCGGCGAGGTCGGCCGCCATGACGCCCACGGCGCCGCTATGGCTCATCACGACCGTGCGGCCCTGCCCCGGCGCGCGGTGCTGCAGGTAGAGGGGCACGGCGCGAACCAGCTCGCCGATATCGCGTGCACGCCAGATGCCGTGACAAGCCAGGAAGGCATCGATCGCCGCGTCGTTGCCGACCAGCGCACCGGTATGCGAGGCTGCTGCCCTGGCGCCGCGCTGGCTGTTACCGGCCTTGATCGCCACGATGCTGGCGCCGCGCGCCCGGGCCACCGCCGCCGCGCGGGCCAGCTGCGCCGGATCGGACACCGATTCGAGGTAGACCAGGATCAGCCGCACCTCGGGGTCCGCCGCCACGGCGGCGGTCATCGCGCAGGCGTCGAGATCGGCGTCGTTGCCCGTCGCCACCAGGTAGCGCACACCATGGCCGGCCTGGCGCAGCAAGGCATAGGGCATGACGCTCGCCGCGCCGCTCTGGCTGATGATTGCGATCGGGCCGTCCTGTGGCGCCACCTCCATGAACATGGTCGAGAAATTGAGCACCGCGCCGCTGGCGAAGTTGGCCGTGCCCTGCGCGTTCGGTCCCACCAGCCGCATGCCGCTGTCATTGGCCAGCGCCACCAGTTCCTGCTGCCGCTGGCGTCCCGCCTCGCCGGTCTCGGCGAAACCCGACGCCATGATGACGGCAGCCTTGACGCCGGCGGCGCCGCACTGGCGCACCTGCTCAAGCGTGGCATCGCCGGACACGGCGATCACCACGGCGTCCGGCGCCTTGCCGATCGCACCGAGATCGGGGTACGCGCGATAGCCCTGGATGACCTCGCGCCCCGGGTTGACCGGAAACACCTCGCCCGTGTAGCCGAAGGTCCGCAGGTAGTGGATCGGCCGTCCGCCCACTTTGTTGGGATTGTCCGAGGCGCCGATCACGGCCACCGAGGCCGGCGAGAACAGGGCGGCGAAGGTTGCGGAGATCTCAGTCAAGGGTCGCTCCCGATGCCTTGACCACCGGCGACCACTTGCCCGCGTCATGCTGGATCAGCCTGGAGAAGTCGGCGGGTGTACCCGGCAGCGGCCGGGCGCCCAGCGCGGCGAGTTGCTTCTGCACGTCTGCTTGCGCGAGCACGGCCTGCAGCTCGCTGTTCAGGCGGCGGATCACGTCGGGCGTGGTGCCCTTCGGTGCCGACAGGCCGAACCAGATCGTTACGTCGAAGCCCGGCAGGCCGGCCTCGGCAATGGTCGGCACCTTGGGCAGCGCCTCCGAA
This sequence comes from Cupriavidus phytohabitans, assembly GCF_017815025.1. Classification (NCBI taxonomy): domain Bacteria; kingdom Pseudomonadati; phylum Pseudomonadota; class Betaproteobacteria; order Burkholderiales; family Burkholderiaceae; genus Cupriavidus; species Cupriavidus phytohabitans. Next base: position 40,150 of record NZ_JAGIQB010000041.1, on the reverse strand, counting down.
CGTGTCGCCCCGGTCACGCCGAGCGCCTTGACCTTGCCTGTGCTGATGTACTGCACCTGGCTCGATACCGTGTCGAACATCATCGAGATGCGTCCGCCAAGCAGGTCGGTGAATGCCGCCGCCGAGCCTTTGTACGGCACATGGACGATGTCGACGCCCGCCATTGACCTGAACAGTTCGCCGGACAGGTGGTTGGAGCTGCCGTTGCCTGCCGAGCCGAAGGTCAGCGTGCCCGGCTTCTGCCTTGCCAGCGCCAGCAGTTCCCTGACGTTGCTGACCGGCAGGTTGTTCGGCACCACCAGCACGTTGACCGTGGAGGCCACCGAACCCACGGCATCGAACGACTTGACGGGGTCAACCTTCAGCGAGCGGTAGAGCCATGGGTTGATCGCCATGGTGCCGGTGGTGGCAAAGAACAGCGTATAGCCATCGGGGGCCGCCTGCGCCGCGGCCTCCGTGGCGATGGTGCCGCCGGCGCCGCCGCGGTTGTCTATCACCACGGGCTGTCCTAGCTGCTGCGACAGGTGCTGGCCGATCAGCCGCGCCATCGCGTCAGTGGGCCCGCCGGCCGGAAACGGCACAAGCAGGCGGATGGGTTTGGCGGGATAGCCCGGTGTGGCAGCGGCGGCGCCGCTGAAGGCAGCCGGCGCGGCGGCGACCAGCAAGGCGCATAACGGCCGCCGGAATGCGCGAAGCACAGCGGAAAAGCGCGGCATGTTGTCTCCATATGTTTCGTAAGCCCCCTCTCTCTGCCAGGAGGGATGGACTCAGTGTATGGAGTCCTGGTCTAATGCAAAAGAGTAGAATCGTCGATATCTGATATCGATTTTCTGGATGGAGTGGCAGCGTGAACCTGAAGCAGCTCGAAACCGTGGCACTGGTGGCCGAAGTGGGATCGTTGTCACGCGCGGCACGCTCGCTGGGGATCGCCCAGTCGCTGGTGAGCCGCGCCATTGCCCAGATCGAAGCCGAATGGGGCGACCGGCTGTTCGAACGGACCGGCCGGGGCGTGGTGCTGTCGGAGTTCGGCCAGCGGATCTTCCCGCATGTCCAGTTGCTGCTGGCCCAGTCGGCGCGGCTGCGCGACGAGGTCAAGGACGCGGCGGGCGTGCCGGTCGGCCAGGTAAGGATCGGCGTGCTGCCGTCAATGGCGCCACGCCTGATTCCGGCGCTGTTCGAGGACCTGCGCACCATGGCGCCGGGTGTCCGGCTGCGCGTGGCCGAAGGGTTCAGCGGGCAGCTCGATGAGGAGCTGGAATCGGGCCATCTGGATCTTGCGGTCGTCAACCGCTATGGCCCCGGGCCGCGGCAGAATGAAGACGTGCTAGCCCAGGTCGCCACCTACCTGATCTGCGCGCCCGGGCATCCGCTCGCCGGGAAGCCGACGGTGGCGTTCCGCAAGCTCGACGGCCTCCCGCTGGTTCTGCCGCCGGCGCCCAACGGCCTGCGCTCGATTCTCGACCAGCACGCGCGCCAGCTCGGCATCTCGCTGGACGTGGCACTGGAAGTGGAATCGCTGAATACGATGAAGGAGGTCGCGCTTGCCGGTGGCGCTTTGACCATACTTCCGCTGCTCGCAGTGGATAACGAAGTTGCCGCCGGGCGGTTGTCAGCAGTCGAGATCGTCGAACCGCGCTTGCCACGGACCATTACGATGGGCGTCACGCGACATCATCCGCTGTCCCGGGCGGCGCGGCTCGTTCTTTCCCGGCTTCATGCCTTGGTGCCTGAAGTCGCAAGGACCGGACCGGCCTAGCTGGAGTCATTCAAGGCGCACGATGCAGCTCACGTGGACCGGCGCCGGAACAAAATCTCAATTACAGGGACAGCAGTTGCTGCCCAGCGGGCGGCCTGCCGCGCCTGCCCGATGTCACGTACTACCTTTGGGGCGGCCCAATGCGGTCAATCCGGTGGCGCGACATGTCTTCTCAATGCTCAAAACGGCGTAGGTGCTCACTCAGCGTGCTGTACTCATACCCTGTCCGCGTCAGCAGCCGAGCGTCCAGTGCCCTGATCCGCTCCATGGCTTTGCGGCCCTTGCCATGCCAGACTAGAAACTTGGCGTGAGTGATTTCAGTCTCCGTCGACTCTCGTTCCTCTCGCTCCAGTGCGTCCATCATCTTGCTGCCGTACACGGAACGCTGCGCTGCGTTGAACTGCATGGCGATGTGGAACCAATCGAGAATCCGGCCGCGAGCGAATCGACTACCCTGTACGGTCTTCTCGAACTCACCGGCGTCGTCGCTGATCACGGTCACGCGCTCATTGGCTCCGGGGTGTAATCGTGCATAGTGAAGCTTAAGATATTCACAAATTCCGGCCCCTCAGCGTAGCGCGCTCGCCCCGACCTGCCGCGCACGCTACGCCATGCCCAGACTTCAATGCCTTGCTGGCTGCTTCGTCACGCCACCTTATTGTGTGATGCTCAACTCCGTTGGCGTTGTCTGAAAGGCTATCTGTCGCCAGCTGCCTCCCTCTAGCGTCCACACCTGAAGCACTCGCGAATCGATCCGGACAGTGCCGCTTCCATCCTTGCGGACAGCCACAAGCAACTGACGGCCGGACATGATCGCGGCATCGCCGATAACGCGGACATTCAGGTCGAAACGGTCGATTTGCTTGTATTCAACATGCGTCCCGCCACCAGTGAAATAGCTGCTGTAATCGTCAACCTGACCCCTCGCGTGCACATGCAGAAGATCGGGATGCAGGATCTCCCGCAATCGTGCGAAGTCCCCGCGTCGCATGGCATCGCAGCGCTGGCGCTCCAGTTCGAGCAGTTCCACTTCGGCAGAGCCGGCTCCACATACGTCGTTCATATCGCTCCTTTGAATAAGTAAGTCGAAACAACACCCCCAAGTCGTGGGGCGCGCGCTTGCATGGGGACAGTGGGTCCGGCACTTGGCAACGGCGCCATTTTATGCATAAAATGGATTCCATGCACAAACTTGCAAGCATAGCGAGGGTAGTGAGTGCCCAATGAGCCACCCAGTTTCGCGCAGACCGCGCAATGACTTACGACGAAGGAGACAACATGCTCAAGGTGAGCCGACCGACCCCATCGCATTTTGGGATCTACGTTACCGACCTGCCCCGAATGGTCGCGTTCTATACCGAGACGTTCGGTTTGACGATTACCGATCGTGGTGAAGGCCGGACCTTCAAGAACCAGCTTGTCTTCACTAGTGCCAGCCCAGACCAACATCACCAGTTGGTGCTCGCGTCGGGCCGCCCGCCGGAAGCGACATTCAGCACGGTCATGCAGATCTCGTTTGCCGTGCCCACGATTCAGGATCTGCGCGACATCTCAGAAAGAGCCGTCGCCCGAGGTGCCAGCGGCGTGCGTGGACTCAACCACGGCAATGCCCTGTCCGTGTACATGCTCGACCCGGAAGGAAACATGGTCGAGATCTACGTCGATACACCTTTTTACGTTGCGCAGCCTCACGGCGATCCTCTGGACCTGTCCAAGGACGACGAGACCATCCTGCGCGAAACGGAAGAGGCCTGCCGGCGCGACCCAACCTTCTTGCCGATCGAGGTGTGGCAAGCCCAGTTTGAAGAGAAGCGCCGCCCAGGCACAGACGCCTGATATGCCGTACAGCCATAACCGTTCCCAACTGGAGTTCCAATGAAACTGCTGTCCTATAAGCATGAAGGCCGTGAAACGTGGGGTGCCATCGTCGGAGACGACGTCTTTGACCTTGGCCAGGCTCGTCCCCATGAGCCAAGCTTGCTCGACTACATTGCGTCTGGTGCATATAAAAGTGCAGCCGAGCATGTAAAAGGCCTCAGCGCTCACGCTCGCATTGAAGAGATCACCTACCTCCCGGTGATTCCTCGCCCCGAGAAAATCGTTTGCGCGGTACGCAACTACATGGACCACCATCAGGAAGTGCTCGCAGCCGGCATGCAGCGGGAACTCTCCGAATGTCCGCCGATCTTCCTGCGCGTGTGGCGCTCGCAGGTGGCGCATGACGCTCCTATCGTCCGCCCGCATGTATCCGAGTCCCTGGACTGGGAGGGGGAACTGGCCGTCATCATCGGAAAGCCAGGACGCGACATCCCCGAGTCAGAGGCGTATGAGCATGTGGCCGGGTATGCCTGCTACAACGACGCCAGCGTTCGGGAATGGCAATTCCATGCGAAGCAGATCGCCTCCGGAAAGAACTTCGAATCCACCGGCGCCTTTGGCCCCTGGATGGTCACAGCCGACGAGATTGAACCGGACCGCCAACTGAAGATCGAAACGCGCCTGAATGGTGAGGTTGTCCAGTCGAGCCACACCGGGCACTTGATCTTCAGCATTCCGAGGCTCATCAACTACGCCTCCACCATCTTCACGCTGAGCCCCGGCGACGTCATCGTCACCGGCACGCCCGCAGGCGTGGGCTGGAGCAAGAAGCCGCCGCGCTTCATGAAGCCCGGCGACGTTTGCGAAGTCGAAATCGAACAGATCGGCGTGCTGCGCAATCCCGTTGTCCAACAGAACTAAGTCGAATCGCCACCTCGTTGTCCGCGACGGGGTGGCTGCGATTAGAAAGTCCCGGAGACAAACATGCGGCGCAGAGACGTTCTGGCTGCAGGCCTTGCTGCCGCCTGCACCATCCCCTTTCGAGCGCTTGGATCTCAGTATCCTTCCAAAGTCATCACCATCTGTCACGGGTTTGCGGTTGGCGGTAACGCGGATAGCATCGCGCGGGTATTGGCTGCAGAACTGGCGCAAAGCTTCGGACAACCCGTTATCGTCGAGTCTCGGCCCGGTGCCGGAGGAACGATTGCGGCAAATCATGTCGCCCGCGCAAGACCCGACGGCTATACGCTGATGCTCGCCACAGGCGGCCACGCCGTTGCAGGTGCGCTCTATCGGAAACTTCGCTATGACCCAGTTTCCGACTTCCAGTCGATCTCGACTGTGACGACATTTCCCTTCCTGCTGGTAGTCGGGGCGAACGGACCCTATCCCAACCTTGCCAGCCTGTTGCATAGGGCCTCCGCATCGCCCCGGAGCATCGCCTATGGCTCCGCCGGCATTGGCTCGACCCACCACCTGGCAATGGAGCTTCTTGGGAGGAAGGCCAACACAGAACTTCTGCACGTACCGTACCGCGGCGACGCAGCCTTGGTAACAGCGCTGCTCGCAAATGAGGTCCCCCTCATTATCGCCCCCCCGACCGCAGTGACACAGCACGTCAAGGCCGGGAAGCTGCGGGTGCTGGCAACGACGGGGCCGAAACGCTGGACACCGATGGCCAGCGTTCCGACCGTGATGGAATCCGGCGTTCCGGGGTACGAGGTAGTGTCCTGGGCTGGCTTGATGGCACCGGCCAACTCTTCACCTGCAATCGTCAATGTCTTGCAAGCAAGCGTCGCCAAGGCGTTGGAATCGCCTACGGTGTGCGCCACGCTCACCGAAATCGGCGGCACGGCAACGTCAAGTTCGCCCGAGCAAATGACAAGACTGCTCGTCAACGACCTTCAGAAATGGAGAGCTGTCGTCAGCGAGTCCAATATCCCCAAACAATGAGAAAACCATGTCACTGATCGAAATTCGAAAGCGTAGTCTGACCATCGAGACCATTTACCACGAGGGGGGCCCGGTCGCGGCCACGCCATTGCGGATGGCAACCGCATGCGCGGTCATCAAGAATCCCTATGCGGGCCGTTATGAGGCCGATCTCATTCCCTTCATGACCGAGCTGCGAACCCTTGGCACGGACCTCGCCAGCGAGCTGGTCGAGACACTTGGTCGCAACAACATCGAGGTCTACAGCAAGGGGGCGATCGTCGGCGTGAACGGGGAACTCGAGCACGGTGCCGTCTGGCACGAAGCCGGCGGCTGGGCCATGCGCACCGTACTGGACGAGCCCAAGGCAATGGTGCCGTCCTCGAAGGCCGTAGCCGCAGCCGGATATCGCCTTATGGTCCCGGTCCATTACATTCACGCTTCTTATGTACGCAGTCATTACAACAGCATGGAGATCGGCATCCAGGATGCGCCGCGGCCGAACGAACTGCTATTCGCCTTGGTCATGGGGACCGGTGGCCGTGTTCATTCGCGACTAGGCGGGCTCTCCAGGGAAGGCGTCTCTGTACACGATGGGCAGCGCTAGGCGCGCTGGGCAGCAGCGTAACAGATTGTTTTCCCTGGCTATTACTTGAGAGACGCGAATGCATCGCAACTACATCGGCGGCGAATGGGTTGAATCCCATAACGCGCGCCGCAATGAAAATCCGTCCGACCTCGATGACGTGATTGGCGACTTCGCTCAGGCGGATGTCGATCAGACAGAGCTGGCCATCTCCATGGCCCGCGACGCTCAGCCCATCTGGGCCAATGCAGGCATTCAGGCCCGCGCCAGCGCACTCGACTTTATCGGCGCCGAACTGCTGGCGCGAAGCGCGGATCTTGGTGAACTTCTCTCGCGGGAAGAAGGCAAGACGCTTGCGGAAGGTATTGCGGAAGTTTCACGCGCCGGGCAGATCTTTAAATTCTTCGCTGGTGAAGCACTGCGAATGCGTGGTGACAGCGTGGATTCTGTACGACCCGGTATCGATGTTGAGATGCGGCGCGAGCCGCTTGGCGTGGTCGGCATCATTACTCCGTGGAACTTCCCGATCGCCATTCCGGCCTGGAAGATTGCTCCTGCCCTCGCATACGGAAACAGCGTCGTGTTCAAGCCAGCCGAACTGGTTCCGGCATCCGCCTGGGCCCTCGCCGAGATCATCAGTCGATCCGGCGTAGTCAACGGCGCCTTTAACCTTGTCATGGGCCGCGGGTCGATTGTAGGAGAGACTCTCAGCAACAGTCGGAAGATCGCCGGACTGACCTTTACCGGATCTACGGAAACCGGAAAGCGACTTCTGACGCGTGCATCAGAAGGCATGACCAGGATCCAGCTCGAAATGGGCGGAAAGAACCCTCTGGTCGTTCTTGATGATGCCGATCTCGATAACGCTGTCGACTGCGCGATTCAGGGTGCGTTCTTCTCTACGGGTCAACGGTGTACCGCCACGTCGCGCATTATCGTTGAACGAAGCGTTCACGATCGGTTTGTCGAGAGACTCAAGAATGCCATGCGTGCATTGCGCGTTGGGCACGCTCTGGACCCGCAAACACATCTGGGACCAGCGGCGGACGAAAGTCAGCTTCGCACCGACCTGGAGTACGTGGAAATCGGCAAGGCTGAAGGCGCAACGCTTGCGCTGGGCGGCGAGCTTCTCAAGCGCGAAACCAGGGGGCATTTCATCCGCCCGGCGCTCTTTACCCATGCAACGCCCGATATGAGAATCGCTCGTGAGGAAATCTTCGGTCCGGTGGCTTGCACCCTAGTCGCGGACGATTTCGAGCACGCCATGGTGCTGGCCAACGATAGTCCCTTCGGTCTCACCGCAGGCATTTGCACGACCTCCCTTGCCAAGGCAACACATTTCAAGCGCAATATCCAGAGCGGCATGGCCATGGTCAATGTGCCAACGGCCGGCGTGGATTATCACGTTTCTTTCGGTGGGACCAAGGCATCCAGCTATGGCGCTCGCGAACAGGGCCATCATGCGAAGGAGTTCTTTACCAAGACCAAAACCGCATACACTTACGCGCTGTAATGGCGCGCCCTGAACATCGCATCTTGCAACAACTGAGCGAACTCCGTCGTAAGGTACGCCTGGCGAGTGAGGTTGCCCTGAAAACGGCCGCTCAGTTTCCGATGTCACGAGACATCATGTTGCAACGCGTCGTACAGACCTGGCTTGATAGTGAGGATCCGGAGAGCTCAGTGATCGCCTACGCTTGCGCCGCAGAGTTGCGGCTGCAATTGGAAGTCTCTTCGATGGAGCGATGCGGCAGACTGGTAAGTCAGTCCGCCGCCCCGGCACTACAAGCCTTGTACTGGTCTGCCTCGCGGCGACATCGCCCTCGGCTCTGGCGATAGGCTTTCATCCCTTTTTTTGACAGGCCAGCCTTAACTTCACAGTGTGGTAGGTTACTGCAGCTACAGCACGCGACGCGGAGGACATTGTCCGAAGCGTCGCTGTGTTGCGTGGGCGAAGTCGGCATACTGCTCGTCGGGCGGGAATCGGGAATCGCATACCAGCCTGCTTTCGAATGCGCTAGGTCTGTTCACAATTGGACCAATGGTCCAAAGGCGCAGGCAAGCGATGCGAAGACGATAGCTGTCGGCTCGCTTGTCATACCGAGTGGAGACACGGGGAAAATGCTCGATGCGTGACGCAGGCGGTCGGCAAGACCTTCAACCTGCGCATCCCGGTGGCCGCCCTCGGCGAGAATGGCTTCGCCGAACGCCTGCAGCAAGTGCTGTGCGACCACTTCGGCCAGCCCGTGCGCGTGCTGTATTTGAAGAAGCGCTCGCCTCGCGAGCTTGTGTGCTCCCACGATGGTCGAATCGATCAGGATGTGTTCGAGTTCCCCTTCGCCAGATACCGCATGGGAGACTCGCTGCCAGACCATTGCGACGCGATCGCGCGAAGCGCATGTACACGATGCCAAACTCCGCGGGTAGGTCACGCCAGGGACTGCCCGTGCGACCGCTCCAAACCACCGCCTCGAGAGACCAGCGGTTGTCGGCAGCCGTTCAGCCGCGGCCGCCTTCCTTGCCAGACAAGATGAGTTTGACTTTGCTCCATACCTCATCGCTCAATAGCGTTCGGATCATCCTGCCTCGCTCGCGCAAGAGACAGGATGTGAACACATTGCAGCGAGAATAGACCGCTTCCAAGACGGCTGGGCACCGTGCCGTCCGAACTGATCGGAACGCCCCCCGACTGGAAGAAGCGGATTAGAACTTGTGTCGCAATCCCAGGCCTGCGCTGTTTCCTGCATTGAGATGTGTGACTTTGTCATACCGCCAGGCCACATAAACATCGGTGCGTTTCGAGAATGGGTAGTCGTATGCTATCGATACCGTGTCCCGGCGTGCGGACTGCTGCGCCACACCGCTGCCTTGCCAAGTCCTGGCCCAGCTTGAGAGCAGGGTCCCTGCCAGGATCGGGCTGCTGAATCCCAACTGCATGGTCTTGTTATCCTGACTGCCGTTGGCATCGTAGTGATTATCGGCCCTGGCATATTGTCCATACAGCTTTATCCACCTGAAGTCATAGGAACTGCCCAGCAGATAAGCCATCTGATAAGCAGCGCCGTTGGCGGAAAACTCTGGCGCGTTCACACTGACCCGCTGCACCGCAACGCTGGCGGCAAAGTCACCAGAGAAGTAGGTGATGTTGCCACCGTAGTTCTGCTTGCCCTGATGCCCCACCTCTTCGCCGGTTGCGTACAGCAAGTTGAAGCGCAGTCCACCGAAACCGGGGCTTTGATAAAGAACAGAGTTGTTCCAGGCCGTGTCGCCCGCAATCGTGCGGTTCACGGGAGACCCGGGGGGTGTCGTATACGATTGCAGGAACATTGGAGAGAATACTTCGGAATCCCCAAGCGGATTGAAAAGCAACATCGAAATGAACCAGGGCGTGGTGTTGCGGCCAAGTTTCAAGGTGCCGTAGCTACTACTCAGTCCTACGTAGGCATTGCGCCCGAAGAAGGTGTCTCCGTCATACCGCCCGAACCGTCCAGAGTCCGTGCGGAAGAAGCTTTCCAACGCGAACTCTGCGCTTAGTGAATTGCCCAAGGACTCCCTTCCCTTCAGGCCCCAATACGAGGTGGTAAGCCCAGAGCTATTTACTACCGCCGTGCCATGACTTTGCCCGCTGACTCGCATGGAGCCGGCAAACGCGTCGACAGCTCCATATAGCTGCACCTGATCATTTGCCTGGGCAATATTGGCGCCTAGCGCGCACGGGAAGCACAGCGCCGCCCACCTTGCCCTGCGAATGACAACTTGATACCTCATCGCCTTCTCCTCCATCTCTTCTCTTTGTCTTGTGCGCGGCGAATGAGGCCCGTGCCAGGGGCTATATCGCTGCGCGTTACTCGCTTGACTACGGTGCCTTGCTAATCAGGACGAAAAGGATCGTCGCCGGCTTCTCGCCTCTATTTCTCCAGGCGTGGCGCGTACCGGTTTGTACGACGATATCGTGCTGCTTCAGGTGCACCTGCTTGCCGCCGTCGAGTTCCAGCCAGAGTTCCCCATCCAGCACGACGCCATAGTCCAACGTCTCGGTTCGGTGCATGCCCGGATCGTCTTTTTCGAACGTTTCGGCTAGACCCGGCAGCTTGGTCGCGAACTCTTGCGCCAGCGCCTCGGGCTCCGCGGCGTCCGGTGCCGCGTCAGGCGGGAACGTCACGACAAGCAGGCGACTGCCCCTTTGAGGCGGGAGCCAACTGGAGACGTCGGCGGTTCGGTCCTCCGCGGCAACGGCTCCGGCTGTTTCGCCTTCGTCGGCCCAAACCATGCGGACATGGAAGCCAGGCACCGTATCGAATGTGACGGCCCTTGGTACGAGCCCATCGGAGCCAACGCTCGAGCTGCCATTGGCATCGTGCGTTGTCACTACGCGTCTGATTTGCATCGCTTAATCCTTTTTCTTCCACACGTTGTTACCAACTTCTGACATAGAGGGCAGCGGTCATGTGCCCCCCTTCACCGAAGCTCTTCTGCCAGACTGCTGTGTGCCAATGTCGCTTGGATCTTTCCAGGTGCGGTTTCCCGCAGGAATACCGATGCCAACAAGGCAATGCACGCAGCCCCCGAAGCAATCGCGAAGGGCGCGGTCGCACCGAACGTATCTGCGGAGAGTCCAACGACAGACGGCGAAACAAAACCGCCAATGATCTCCCCGACGCCGATCACTATTGCAATCGCTCTGCCCATGTGCTGGCGCGACACGCTTTCCGCAGGGATCGTGGCGAGAAAGATCGGAAAGCACCCATACCCCAGGTATGCCAGGAAGATGGCGATGCAAAGGGATAGAAATTCCGCTTGCATGAATCCAATAACCAGGGGGGCGGTTGCCGCGACGGCCGAAAATACGATCATGGTCGTCTTTCGCCCCAGCCGATCGGAGAGCGCGGGGACGGCGAATCCGCCGATCACGCTGGATACGCCGAGGACGGTCATGAAAATGCTCATCTGGCCAGCGGTAAAGCCTCGGTGCTCCATCAGAAAAGCCGGGGAAAACGTCACAATGGCAAGGAACCACGTGATGTAGAAACAGCTGATAACCATGCACAGAACCATGTTGCGGCTTGCAACAATTCTCCTCAAGGGAGTTGTTTCGCCGGAACGGGCCTTGGCTTGCTGAGATACGTCGAACTTCGGCGCGATGGCCGGCTCACGAACGAATAGCAGCAGCAGGATCGCCAGCAGAAGGCCTGGAATACCCGCGCAATAGAACGCAAACCGCCATCCGTGCGTGCTGGCCAGCGGCACCAGAATTGCCGGTGCAAGCACCGAGCCCAGCAGCCCGCCCGCCGACGCCTGGATGAACCCCATGTTGAATCCGCGTCTGGATTCACTCGACGCGAAGGCCATCAATGATTGGCTGACGGGAAGTACGGGACCTTCCGCCAGCCCCATCACCGCCCGAGCCACCAGTAGCACCGTGAAGGTCTGGGCCAGGCCCGAAGAGATCGAACAGAGCGAGAAGACGATCACTGCGACGATCAGCACCGACTTGCGGCGGTTCTTGCTGTCTGCGTAAGAGCTCAGCGCGTAGCCGGATACAGCCCACGTCAAGGCAAGCGCCGATGTGAGCAGGCCGATCCTGGCGTTGGTCAATTCGAACTCCTGCCTCATGAAGGGAAACAGGAAGTTGATGGACAATCTGTCGAAAAATACAAAGCCGACAGTAAAGAACAGCATAAACAGCAACAGATTCTCGTATCTGCGATTGTGGACTTCCATGGCGTCTCCTTGATGTGCGGGCGCCCTTGGCGCAACGGGCGGATCACCCTATGCCCAAAGACGTTTTTTATGCATAAAAAATGTTAGCACGCACAAGTACGCATCAGCAATGCGTTCGTTGCTGACGTTTACCCGGAGCTGATGGGCATGCTTTCAATAATCGCGGGGTGGACCCGTCTACAGCTTGGCGACCAGCGGCATCTCGCCCCCAAAATTGCGGGAGAATGCGTGGACACACGAGGAAATCACGCCGACACGGCGCTTGTTCCGATCGCTGCAGTTAGTCCTGCACGAGCAATTGAATGTGAAGCAGCGGCGCTGGGTTAGCCGGACAGGAGGAGCTGGATGCCGCGGCCGAGAACCGGAAAGTGATTAATCTGGACCGGCGACATGACAGCGATCGCCACGCAGCTGTGCCGCGATAAAACTGGATGTGATGGGGCCGCATCTGCCATGGCAACGACTGGGCAACGAGGGGCTCACAGTGCTGTAGTCGTGGCGTTGCTACTGCGCGAGTTGGGCGCAGCGGGTTTAGGAGCAGGACGTCCTCTTTGCCCGCAGGCTATGTCTGGCCAAACGAAGTGCGCTTGCAATGGCAACCGGCAAGATCGCCAGCAGCGCCGAACGCCTGCGCAGCTGGCGGCACGAGTGCTATTGGATTTTTCGAAGCGCCGTGAGAACGCGATCGAGCGTTCCTTCGATATGTTGCGTCAGCAGCGTTACTGTCTTGTCTGTTTCGCGCGCGAGTGCTGCCTTCATCAAGGCCTGATGCTCGGTGCCTTTGTGCCGGGCCTCGGAACGGTGCAGTGCAGAGAAGCGCCTGTACCGCTCGGCCTTGTCGAACAACGAATCGATCATCTGAAGCAGCAGCGCGGACGTACACCCCGACATCAGCGCCAGGTGAAATGCCTTATGCCGTTGCGACCATTCATTGTTCAGCGCCACCGGGCCGGCTGGCAGCTTCTTCTCGATCAGCTCCAGCCGGTGGTGTGCTGCAAGGACTCCAGCTTCCCAGTCATCGCCGCCCTTCTCTACTGACTCACGAATGGCTTCGCCTTCCAAAAGGCAGCGCAGTCGCACCAGTTCCCGGAAGGCCTCTTCAGAAAGCGGGGGAACCCAGAAGCCGCGGTTTTCTTCCGCATTGACAATGCCTTCCTGCGCAAGGCGATTCAACGCCTCCCGGATCGGAGAACTGCTTAGTCCGAGCGAACGTGACAGCGAATCGATTTTGAGCCGGGCCCCCGGTTGCAGATCGCCCCGAATGATGGCCGATCTGAGCCCTTGCTGTGCCACCTCAACCAGTGGTTGCGCTGTATTTGTAGCGGGTTCTTGCATCGTTGTAATCGCGTGAGCGCCCTCTTCCTACACATTAGCTCCTATTATGCGCAAAAATTTGGTTTCTGCAACGTTGAGCCGCATGGCTGTCAAGCCGCCTGCAAAACTCCCATCGAATGTAACGCGTGCTGCTCTTTTTGCCGACAGAGGCCCAACCTGTTTTTATGCATTATTTTACTGTTCTTGCATATTTTTCCTGGATACGTACAATGCAGCCAATGGCGTGCCGGCCAGGCGCCCATGAACGAGAAGGAAGTTTGTAAGACATGTCGAAGAACTAGCGCGGCGTGTCAACATGACATCAACCTAAGCCGGAGACGGCAACTAGTGAAAGAAGGAGACAAGCCATGACCAGACTGATGCGTGCTGCGCGAATGCACGATGTGGGGCAGCCCATGGTCATTGAAGAGCTTCCCGTACCGGAAGTCCGCCCGACAGACGTGCTGGTGAAGGTGGCGGCCTGCGGTATCGTGCCGAACCTCGGCAACGTGCTGGCAAACTGGACAAAGTGGTTTCCCAACCTGCCTTTGCCAAAGCTCCCCGCGATCTTCGGGCTTGATGCAACCGGGGTGATCGAGGCTGTCGGATCGCAAGTTCATGCGTGGAACCCAGGGGATCGGGTTTATGTCAATCCAGCCCGGTATTGCGGTGGATGCCGGGCATGCCGGTCGGGCAACACGACATCCTGTCCGTACTTCACGTTCAACGGGTACTTCGGGTTCAGCGAGCGGTCGCAAAAGATGTTCGACGACTATCCCTATGGTGGCCTGTGCGAATACATGACAGCGCCGCAATATAGCCTCGTCAAGCTGCCCTCAAACCTCAGCTTCGAATCGGCGGCACGGTTTGGCTATCTCGGCACGGGATATCGCGCGCTACGACGCGCCGGGGTCGGGCCTGGTTCGACAGTGCTCATCAACGGCATTAGCGGCACGTTGGGTCTTGGCACTGCACTGTACGCGCTGGGGCTGGGTGCTCGTAAGATCCTCGGAACCGGTCGCAACCTTGACCTGCTGCAGCGGGTCAAGAACCTCGCCCCGGATCGCATCGAGGTTCACCAACTCGGCTCTGATATGACCGCTGATGTATGGGCCAAGGGTCTTACTGATGGACTGGGCGTTGACGCGGTTATTGATGCACTGGGGCCGGGTGCGCCGCAATCGTCGATGCTGGAGGCGCTGGCAGGGCTGCGCCGCGGCGGGCAGCAAGTCAACATCGGCGCTGTGGCGGGCGATGTGCCCATCGACCTGCACTATCTGATGGACAACGACATTCAGTTGACCGGTTCGGTGTGGTTCACGGCAGGCCAGGGTCAGGAGATGGCCGACATGGTAGAAGCAGGCGTGGTGGACCTTTCGGTCTTCGAACACCATCGCTACCGCCTTGCGGACATCAACGTTGCTCTGGCCGGGATCGAGAACCGCGATGGTGGCTTCAGCAATTTCGTAATCTGTCCGTAACGGATGCTTTACGTAAGGCGTTTCAGCCTTGATCGCCAGGGAGGGGTCCAGACCCTCTCCCTCAATGCTGCAAAAAAGGCGTCCTGCTGAAGGACGCCTTTTTCGGAAGCGGTTCCGGGCGAGAGACATACGCCCGGAAAGTGGGACGGTAGCTGTAGATGCTGCCTCTACAACCGCGCACCTACATGCGGCCGCATCGTTTAAACGAGGATGGCGCGATTGACTTCCGCGACGGTTGTCGTGCCAAGCATTGCCATGTTCCGGTCAACTTCGTCTCGAAGCAGAGTGATGGCATGCCGAACCCCCGCCGTACCTCCAACTGCGGCGGCGTACATGAATGGACGCCCGAGAAAAACGAAGCGCGCCCCTAAGGCCAGCGCTTTCAGGACGTCGCTACCTCGCCGGATACCGCCGTCCATCATTACGACCGTCTTGTGTCCCACCGCGTCGCAGATCTCCGGCAGTACGAACAGTGGCTCCGCAGCACCGTCCAATTGCCGACCGCCGTGGTTGGAGACGATTATGCCGTCGGCGCCCATCGAAACCGCCCGCTCAGCGTCCGCAGCATGAAGAATACCCTTCAGCACAAGATTTCCGCGCCATTGCTCTCGGATCCGCCCAATGTCTGTCCAGCTCAGGTGATCGCGCCCGTTGGTATCGCGTATGGCAGACGCCGACAAGATCGGTGCGCCACGCGTGGCGAACGAGTTCTCGAAATGAGGCATGCCGTCCGTAATCAGCGTTCGAGCAAAGGTCTCTACCAGCCAGCGTGGTCGCGTGATGCCGTCCATTGCCAGCCGCACAGATGGCCGCAATGGCAAAGAGAAGCCGGCACGGATATTATTTTCTCTATTGGCCCAGACTGGGATGTCGACTGTCACTACCAGTGTAGAGAAACCGCCGGCTGCGACGCGATCGATCAGCGCAGCCCTGCGGGTAGTGTCGCCAGGCAGGTAAGCCTGGAACCAAGTGCCTGGCGCGGCCGCGTGAACCGTTTCCATGGGAATCAGGGACGAGCCGCTCATGATGGCCGGAATCCCTTCATCCCTTGCGGCACGCGCCAGAACAACATCGCCACGGTACGCCGCAATCGCGCTGATACCAACCGGCGCCACACCAAACGGCGCATCGTAACGCTGGCCAAAAACCTCAGTCGCTTGCGACCTTCCCGATACGTCGACAAGCACTCTGGGTCGGAACTTTAAGGTATCGAATGCAGCCCGGTTCGCCGCCGCTGACTTGCCGTCCTCCGCAGCGCCGGAGATGTATCCAAAGATCGGACGGGGAAGCACCTTTCTGGCTGCCAACTCAAAATCCGCCAGCGACAGCAACGAGCGAAGCCGCCGGCCTACCTGAAGATTTGCGCCGTATGCGGCTTTGCAGGATGACGTGGCGGCCGGAGCGGCGACGGCTTCTGCGACTTCAATTTGTGATGTCATTTTGCATCCAGTCATCAATCCCGGCAGGGAGCCCATCGCCGGGAGGCCGATTTGGTGAACGACGTCCGTGTGACTACGCGAACATGCCTCGCTGCCGCATCAACTCGCGGAACAGGGATTCGTTCTTTTCAAAAGGCGCGCGCCCGTGGACGTAGAAGTAGTTGTTCAAGACAACCAGTTCCCCAACTGGCAGAGAGACCTCCTTTGTCCCTGGCGAGGCTTCCATGGACGCCGAGAGATCGCAGAGGAATGCAGCCTCCTCGCGATTGCGAGGCTGTACAAACTGATCGATGAACGAGATCGACAGGCCGAACTCAGTCTGGAAGAACAGCGGTCGTTCGACCATCTCGCTGACGTTCTTTGAGCCGGGAGCCTTGTAGAGGAAGGGCCTGGTTCCCAGCCTGTGATCGACAAAGCGATTGCGGTCGTCCCAGTCGTCCATATGCAGGAAGCGCGATTCGCCGCCAATTGCATGCTCTTCGGCGAGCTTCATCATCAGGAGCCAGTCCGTCGCTTCGCTGACGAAGGTGCCGTCAGTGTGCATGGTGAATAGCCGGTACGCCTGGCGCAGGTAGGAATCGCTGTCGTCCGTGTGCTTGACGACGACGCGGGCATAGTAGGTCCCGGACATCGCGTCATGATTGCAGGGGCCCAGAATGTGTGCGATGGCGGTGCCGAATCGCACAAAATCCGTTGCATCAGTGGAGATGTCTTGAAGCCCGACCGTAAAGCCACCGTGACGGCGATCCTTGAGAAGGCCGATGAGCGTAGCGGCGAAATCCTCCCCCACATGCCTCGCGAGGACATCCGCGAGCTTATACCGCATGAAAGGGACGTATTCGAGGTTCTGGACGTCGATCTGCCGAACCTCATCGACAAAGCCAGCGAGCGCGCCGGGGTCGACCTGCACCTGCAAGATTCGATGGTGTTCCGGATGATCAGTCAGCCTGAATCGTGTTTGCTCATGACTGGAAAGGGCTGCCGCAGGGCGTGAAGCGTTCATCGTTGTTTCCGTGAATGGGTTTCGTTATTTCACCCCGAAACTTTGATACGATCCAGACAGGATTGCGTAATGTTTGTTCTCTTTTTGAGATTAAAAAATGATCGATGTCCGCCAGTTGCGGTACTTCCTGGCTGTGGCCGAGGAACTGCACTTTGCCAAGGCTGCAGACCGCCTGGACGTTGCCCAGTCAGCCCTGAGCACCCAGATTCAACGCCTTGAACGAGACCTGGGCGTAACACTGCTGAACCGCAACAAGCGACAACCCGTCACGCTTACGGATGCAGGCCACCTATTTCACACCGAGGCTGTCGCCGCATTGCGTCATCTCGAGCGCGCGGATCAGGTGGGGCGACTGGCTGCCAGGGGGCTTGCCGGCGTCATCCGAATCGGATTCGTGGCTTCCGCGGTAAGCAGCGGCCTTCTTTCAAGGTTGCTGACTGAATTTCGGTGCTCACATGAAAACGTACGGGTCGAAGTGGTGCAGATGGAATCCCCCCGGCAGCTTGAGGCGCTGAAAGACGGCCAGATCGATGTCGGGATTGTGAGGCCCAGACGTCTGTACCCGGCTGGCGTGATTGCGAAGGTTGTACAGACAGAGCGCTTGTTGGTTGCGATGGCGCGGAGCCATCCATTGGCCAGCCGGGCCTCAGTTCCGGCGCGTGTTCTGGCAGAACAGCCTTTTATCGTCCCTCAGTTCGACGACGAAGAAGGATTCGGGCACGTACTGTCTGCGTTGGGAAAAGCCGGCGGCTTTACCCCGCATCTTGAGTATCGCGTTCAGGATTTCATCTCCGCGATCAGTATGGCGTCCGCGGGCTACGGCATAGCGATCGTGCCGGAGTCGATGCGGAATTTTTCACAGCCCGGGATTTGCTACAAACAGATTGCTGATTTCAGTTTGCCTGTGCACTTAGCACTGGCTCACAGACGCAGGGAGCTATCGGCGGCCGTGCGCGCGTTTGTGAAACTGGGAGTCGCCATCTGAGTTCGTCGTCCGAAATCTCGGTTGCATCATTACTCCCCGTCACACCTCCAGGCAGCATTTCTTGTACTTCTTCCCGCTTCCGCACGGGCAGGGATCATTTCTTCCGGTCTTTGGCCCAGCGGTACGGGGGCGCGTCGCTTCTTGATAGTTGGACAGGTCCCGCAGGCGCTGAAAGAATTTTCCTCGCTTGGGTGCGGTTGCGCGTTCGGTGCGCAAGCCAAGCGCAATCCCGACGTCCTCCAGATCGCCAACCCCGTCGAGATCGACACAATCCTTGGCATATGCCTCCCGGATCAGGTCGATGGACTCCACCGCGTTCAAATCGAACAGCACGGACACAATCTCCGTGTTGAGGGTCTGCCTGCTCGGCCGGCTTCGCGAAGCAGAAAGCGACGTCATCACGTCGCGGACGGCGCTCGAAGTCGCTCACGCCAGGCCTGCAGGAATCGCAGGCCTGGCGCAGCCCGATCCCGGCGTTACAGCGAACGCGCCACCAGTTCGCGCTGGATCTCGTTGGCGCCGCCGTAGATTCGCTGCACGCGGGCATCCGCATACATGCGGGCAATCGGGTATTCCAGCATGTAGCCATACCCGCCGAAGCACTGCAGGCACTTGTCGATTACCTCGCCCTGGCGCTCGGTCAGCCAGAACTTGCCCATCGAGGCCAGCGACGAGTCGAGCGTGCCGTCGATCCAGTGCCTGATGATGTGATCGGCAAAGGCGCGCGAAGCCGTCGCCGTGGCCTTGACATCGGCCAGCACGAAGCGTGTGTTTTGCTGCTCGATCAGCGCCTTGCCGAAGGCCTTGCGCTCCTTGACGTACGCCACAGTCAGTGCAAGGGCCCGCTCCATCTGCGCGGCGGCTCCAACGGCGATCAGGGCGCGTTCGTACGGAAGCTGGCCCATGAGTTGGAAGAAGCCCTGGCCTTCCACGCCGCCAAGCAGCGCATCGGCCTCCACCACACATTCGTCGAAGAACAGCTCGGAGGTGTCGCCGGAGTCCTGGCCCACCTTGTCGAGGCACTGACCACGGCGGAAGCCAGGGTTGTTGGCATCCACGATCAGCAGCGAGATGGCCTTAGCCCCCGGTTCGTCGCCAGTCCTGGCGACCACCACCACCATGTCGCACATCTGCCCGTTGGTAATGAAGGTCTTGGCGCCATTGATGACGTACTTGCCATCGGGGCGCTTGCGCGCCGTGGTCCGCACGCCCTGCAGGTCCGAGCCGGTGCCCGGCTCGGTCATGGCGACCGCCGTGATGATCTCGCCGGACGCGATGCCGGGGAGCCAGCGACTTTTCTGGGTCTCGGTGCCGTAGCTGCCCAGGTAATGTCCCACCAGGTAGTTGATGCCATAGCCGAAGCCGGTGCTGCCGGCGTAGCCCATTTCGCGCGCCACCACCGCCGCATGCGCCGCCGTGCCACCGGCGCCGCCATAGGCCTCGGGCAGATCGGGCAGGATCAGGCCAAGTTCGCCGGCCTTGCGCCAGACCTGGCGGTCGACGTGATGCTGCGCGCGCCATTTCATTTCGTTGGGCTCGATAATGTCCTTGCAGAAGCGCTGCACCGCATCGGCGAACGCGTCCAGGTCCTCATCCATCCACGGCGAACGGAAATTTTCTAGCATGCTAATTCCCCCGGTTCCGCCTCAGATGCTACCGATACCGCCGCCGCAGATAAGCACCTGCCCGGTCACGTAGTTCGACTCCGGCTGGCAGAACAGGTAGACCGAACCGGCGGCCTCGACCGGGGTGCCCGGTCGGCCGAGCGGGATCATCTTTTTCGACTGCTCGACCAGCGCCTCGCTGATGCCGACCTTGATCTCGCGACCTTCGATACTGACAGTGGCGCTTTCC
Organism: Cupriavidus phytohabitans; assembly: GCF_017815025.1. Taxonomy (NCBI): domain Bacteria; kingdom Pseudomonadati; phylum Pseudomonadota; class Betaproteobacteria; order Burkholderiales; family Burkholderiaceae; genus Cupriavidus; species Cupriavidus phytohabitans. Next base: position 20,261 of record NZ_JAGIQB010000041.1, on the reverse strand, counting down.
TTGCCGGCAATGGGCACGGTCAGGCGGGTCTCGATGTGGCCGAAGGCAACGGCGTTCACGTTGACCTTCAGGCGACCCCATTCCTTGGCCAGCGTCCTGGTCATGCCGAGGATGCCGGCCTTGGCCGTCGAATAGTTGGCCTGGCCGACGTTGCCGCCGGCTGAGACCGACGAAATGTTGACGATCTTGCGGAACACCTCCCTGCCCTCCGCAGCCTCTGCTTTGGCGGCGGCGCTGATGACCGGGTAAGCAGCGCGCAGGATGCGGAAGGGAGCCGTCAGGTGGCAATCCATGATGGCGTACCACTGCTCGTCGGTCATCTTCTGGATCACGTTGTCCCAGGTGAAGCCGGCGTTGTTGACGATAATGTCGATGCCTTGATAATTCGTGACAGCAGTGCTCACCAGGCGGTCGGCGAAGTCGGAAGCGGTCACGCTGCCGACGCAGGCCACGGCCTCCCCGCCTTGCGCTTTGATCAGGCCGACGACTTCGTGCGCCGGCTCCGCGTCGAGGTCATTCACCACCACACGTGCGCCTTCGGCCGCCAGTTTCAGGGCCACTTCCCGGCCGATGCCACGGCCCGAGCCGGTGACGATGGCGGACTTGCCTGCGAGTTTGGTCATTTAGGTGTCTCCTTTGGATGCTCTGTCGGGTTCTGCCCCGCTCTCCCATTGAGGGGCGTGGGGCGGCAATCAGTCAGTCAGTACAGCGCGACGATGGCCTCGCCAACCAGCTTGTCCTCGCCATGCTGATTGGTGGACCTGATCGCCACCTTCACGCGATGCTCGCCGTTAGCCTCGAATTTCTCGACGACTTCACCGGTACATGTCGGCTGGTTACCCAGGTGGGTGATGCCGGTGAACCGGATCGCGACACTTCGCAGCGCCGACTGCGGCACCCAACCGGTCAGCAGTCGGCCGAGGTAGGCGGCCGACAGCATGCCGTGCGCGAACACGTCCGGCATCCGCGACTTGCGCGCAAAGTCGATGTCAATGTGGATTGGGTTATGGTCAGCCGAGGCGCCGGCGTAAAGCGCCAGCGTGGTACGGTTGATGGCCGGCAGGGCCAGCGCCGGCAGTAGGTCGCCGACCTTCACGTCTTCATAGCGCGGTGCTTGCATTGGGAATATTTCATTAGGCACGGCGCTCGACCAGCGTGCTACGCAGGTCAGCGACGTGCTCGCCCTTCTGGTTGGTAACGCGGGTTTCCTGCACGACGAAGTGCAGCGCACCGCCCTTCTTGTCGTAGACGTCCGAGACCCGGGTCTCGAACTGCAGCACGTCGCCGGCGTAGGCCATGCGGTGGTAATCGAAAACCTGCTCGGCATGCAGGATGCGGCCCAGGTCCATCTGCAGGACTTCCAGCGTCTTGCTCAGCTCGCCCACCTCGCTGTTCAGGCAGAAAAGGAAGGTCGGCGGGACCGGCAAGGCGGGATGGCCGTCGTCGCGCGCGGCGGATTCGTCGGTGTAGATCGGATCGGTTTCGCCGATCGCCTTGGCGAAGAAGCGCAGGCGGCCCTTCTCGACCTCGACGGTGCCGTGGGACAACTTGCTGCCTATGAGGCTTTGGTCTGCCATGTGGGAATCTCGCTGTTCATATCCGGTGGCGCCGCCATCCGGCGCCACTTCGTCCTAGCCGCGGCCATACAGTGTCACCACGCAGGCCCCGCCCAGGCCGAGGTTGTGTTGCAGCGCCATGTTCACGCCCTCGACCTGCGTCGGCCCGGCCGTGCCGCGAATCTGGCGCGTCAGCTCATAGCACTGCGCCAGGCCGGTCGCGCCCAGCGGGTGGCCTTTCGACAGCAGGCCGCCCGACGGATTGGTCACGACCTTGCCACCGTAGGTGTTGTCGCCGTCAAGCACGAACCTCTCGGCGCCCCCCACCGGCGCGAAGCCGAGCGATTCATAGGTCAGCAACTCGTTGTGCGCAAAGCAGTCATGTAACTCCGCAACCTTGATGTCCGACGGGCTCACGCCGGCGCTCTCGTACACCTGGCGAGCGGCTTCCTGCGCCATGCTGAAACCCACGACCTCGATCATCGAGCGACTCTCGAAAGCCTTCGGGCTGTCAGTGGTCATGGACTGGGCCAGGATGCGCACGTCGGCGCGCAGGTTGTGCTTCCTGGCGAACGCTTCCGAGCAAAGAATGGCGGCAGCCGCGCCGCAGGTCGGCGGGCACGCCATCAGGCGGGTCATCACGCCAGGCCAGATCACCGGATCGGCCATCACATCTTCGACGGTAACCACCTTGCGGAAGATCGCCAGCGGATTGTTGGCGGCGTGGCGGCTGGCCTTGGCACGGATCGCGGCGAAGGTTTCCAGCCTGGTGCCATACCGCTCCATGTGCTCCCTTCCCGCGCCCCCGAACTGCAACAGGGCAATAGGGATGCCTGCAGCCGACGCTTCCTGGTTGAGGTCTCGGGTGATGTCCAGCAATGTGCCCAGCGGGGCCGGCCTGTCATCCCACTGCGACTTCAGCGCGCCCGGCTGCATCTGCTCGAAACCCAACGCGATCGCGCATTCCACCGCACCGCTCTCGACCGCCTGGCGGGCCAGGAACAATGCCGTCGATCCGGTCGAGCAGTTATTGTTGACGTTGACGATCGGAACTTGCGAGAGGCCTACCGGATACAAGGCAGCCTGGCCGGCGCACGAGTCGCCGTACACATAGCCAACGTAAGCCTGCTGCACGAGGTCATACGAGAGGCCGGCATCGCCCAGTGCCATGCGCGCGGCTTCCGAACCCATCTCGATGTATGTACCGCTGGCGCCTGGCTTCCTGAACGGAATCATGCCGACTCCGGCGACTACGGCTTTTGACATATGAATCTCCCTCCCTGGTGGCAGAAAAAACCTTGACGGTGTGGCGCTCAGAACGGCGCGTCGCCGATGATGGTCGCGCGCAGCATGCAACGGCGCGCAGGGAAGTAGTCCTGGACGGCGTAGTGCTGCGTGGAGCGGTTGTCCCAGAACGCGATGGTGTTGGCACGCCAGCGCAGGCGCACCTGGTATTCCGGCGCGCTCGCCTGGCGGAACAGGTAGTGCAGCAGGTCCATCTCCTCGATCCGGAAATCAAAGCCGAATCGATACTGGCTCTCGTGCTGTTCCAGGTAGTTCGACAAGTGCGTGGTGAACGCCTCATTCACATACAGGATCTGCTCGCCGGTCTCGGGGTGCGTGCGCACGACCGGATGTGTCGCCGGCGGGAACTCCTGGCGGCGGGCCTCGCGCTGCTCGGCAGTCATGCGCGAGCCGAAGGCCGGCAGGATATCGTGCACGGCTTGCAGGCCGGCAAGCCGCTCACGCACCGCTGCGGGCAGGCCCGAGTACGCCGCGGCCATGTTCACCCACAGCGTATCGCCCCCGACCGGCGGGCATTCGACGCAGCGCAGCAGCGAACCCATTGACGGAAGCTTGCGCCAGCTCACGTCGGTGTGGAAGATATTCTCGCGCGCCGCCTGCTTGTTATCGCCACCGAGTATCACCAGCTCCGGGTGGTCGGGGTGGTGGGGAAAGACGGGATGCACCTCAAGGTCGCCAAAGCGACGCGCCAGCGCGACCTGCTGCGCAGCACTGATATCCTGGTCCCGGAAGAACAATACCTTGTGTTTCAACAGCGCCGCGCGCAATGCCAGATACTGATCGTCGTCGAGCGGCACCCTGAGATCGATGTTGCCAATCTCCGCCCCGAGGCAGGTCGCGACGGGTTCCACCGTGAACGAGGCCTTGCGGACACCCGGGCGGATCATGGCCGGGCTATTCGGCGCGGCAGCAAATGCTTGTTCGCTCATTCCAATTTTCCTTGAGGCAGCCGGTCCGGTGCTTACCAGACCGCGATTGATGGTTACGCCTTTCAGCGCCGGAACACCATGGCCAGCACGACGCTGGTCAGTTCTGCTGATAGCGTTCGCGCAGGCGCTTCTTGTCGAGCTTGCCCACGCTGGTCTTGTCGATGTGGTCGACCAGCAGGATGCGCTCCGGAATTGCGTACTTCGAGATCGTTCCGGCATCCGCCAGTGCCGCGAGGTGGCTGCGCACGGTGTCGGCATCCAGAGGGGCATCGCCTGCGCGTGGCACAACTAGCGCCATCGGCCTTTCTCCCCATTTCGCGTCCGGGACGCCGATCACGGCCACCTCGGACACGCCGGCCACCTGGGAGATGGCATCTTCGAGGTCGATCGACGAGACCCACTCGCCCCCGCTCTTGATCACATCCTTGGCCCGGTCCACCAGATGCAGATAGCCATCCGCGTCCAATCGGCCGATGTCGCCGGTATGCAGCCAGCCGCCCTCCCACAGCGCGGAACTGGCGTCGGGGTTCTTCATGTAGCCCTGGGTCAGGTAGGGCGTGCGCACCACCACTTCGCCGACGGATACGCCATCCACAGGCACTGGCTGCATATCGGCGCCGACCACCTGCATCTGCGTCAGCAGCGCTGGCAGCCCGGCACCGACGCGAATGTCGACTTCGCGCTCATGTCGCGCCTGGGGGTCGGCGATGTCCTGGGCCACGTCGCTCTTGATCTGGCCCAGGCTCAGCAGCGGGCAGGTCTCGGACATGCCATAGCCGGAGAAGATGTCGATGTTGCGCGCCAGCGCCTGCCTGCACAGCGCGCGGGACAGGGCACTGCCGCCGATCACGACCTTCCATCCGCCGAAGTCGGCGTCCTGCGCGGCCGGCGCCGACAGCACCAGGTGCAGGACGGTCGGCACGCAATGCGAAAAGGTGACGCCCTCCTTGCGGAACAGGTTCACCAGCTTCGATGGCTCGTAGCGGCCAGGGTAGACCTGCTTCCAGCCGCACAGCGTGGCAATGTACGGAAAGCCCCAGGCATGCGCGTGGAACATCGGCGTCAGGGGCATGTACACCTCGTTGCGCGAGAAGCTCGCGTTCTCGCCGGACTGCGACAGCGTTGCCAGCGCGGTCAGGCTGTGCAGCACGAGGTCGCGGTGGCTGAACGAGACGCCCTTCGGCAGGCCGGTGGTGCCCGTGGTGTAGAAGAGCGTCGCGCGCGTGTTCTCGTCGAATTCCGCAAACGCATGCGCCGGATCGCCGGCGGCAAGCAGCGCCTCGTATTCGCCGGCCCAGTCAAGCTCCGGCGGCACCTTGCCGTCTTCGGCCAGGCAGATCAGGCGCTTGACGCGCGGCAAATGCGCGCGGATTTCGTGGATCAGCGGCAGGAAGTCGACGTTGACCAGCAGCGTCTCCGCCTCGGCATGGTCGAGCGTATAGGCAATCTGCTCCGGCGACAGGCGGATGTTGGTCTTCATCAGCGTCGCGCCCAGCATCGGCACGGCGAAATAGGCTTCCAGGTAGCGATGGCTGTCCCAGTCGAGCACCGCGACCGTGCTGCCGCGGGCCACGCCCAGCCGGGTGAGCGCGCTGCCGAGCCGGCCGATGCGTTCGACCAGCGTGGGATAGCCAAAGCGCACGCGGTCGTCATAGACAATGTCGTTGCGCGAGCGCTGCGCGATCGGCGTGGCCAGCAACTGCTTGATCAGCAGGGGAAAGTGGTAGGCGGTCATATGTCTCTGCTCCATTCGGTGTCTTTGTTGGGTATTGCCTGCCAGGGCGCAATGGGCTGTCAGTGGCTCGATGCCGCGGCCTCGCCGCGATAGTGGTAGGCAGGTCTCGCGTGCCGGCGCACGGACAAGGCGGCGCGCGCCGGATCGATCGCCAAGCCCCCGGCCAACGCGCCGGCGACCATCAGCAGCCCGCAGAGGGCAAAGCCCGCCTCATAGCCCGCGCTGCCGCTCATGCCTTGCACCAGGAAGCCGGTGACCAGCGGCGCCAGCACGCCGGCAAACGAAGCAATGGAGTTGTCGATGGCAAGGATGGCGCCGCGCTGCGAATCGGGCACCACTTCCGCCAGGATGGCGGGTCCCACCGCATACATGACCTGCGCCAGCCCCAGCGTCAGGCCGATCAGCGCCGCGCGCCACAACGGCGGCAGTTCTCCCAGCCACACCAGCATGAATGCCGCGCCGCCCATGGCGACGGCCGCCGCGGCCACCTTTGCGCGAGCCGTCCGCGACGACACGCCGCGCGCCAGCAACTGACGCACCAGCCACGATCCCGCGAGGCTGATCGGCAGGCCCATGGCGATGAGTGCCGCGTACAGCCTTCCCGATTCGACGGCGCCATATCCCAGGCCCTTCTGCAAATAGGCTGGCAACCAGGTCAGCGTCAGAGCCAGTCCCCAGTAGGAGAAGAACTTCATGGCGATGCATGCCGCCACCGTGGGTTCGGCCAGCAGCCGGCGATAGGGCACGTGCATGCCGGCCTTCTCCTCGCGCGTCTCGGCGTCGGCGCCCCGGCCTTCCGTCCCCAGCGCCATCCACAGCAGCGCCCAGGCGAAGCCGATCACGGCCAGCGCGTAGAAGTTGGCACGCCATCCCCAGTGCGCCGTCACCAGCGGCATGGCCATGCCTGCCAGCAGCAGCCCGATGGCGCCGCCTTGCGCCAGGCAGGCCACCGGCAGTTCGCGCTTCTCGTTGGGAAACCATTTGTAGCAAGCGTGGACCGCAACGGGCCACGCCGGTCCTTCGGCGGCGCCCAGCAGCACGCGCGCCGCCACCAGCACGAAGAGGCTGGACGACATGGCCATCGGGATCTGCAGCACCGACCAGGCCAACGCCATCGCCAGCAGGATGCCGGTCGTCGGCCGGCGGTTGGCCAGGAAGCCGCCGCTGACGCCCGCGATGGCGAACAGCCAGAAGAAGCTGCTGCCGATCAGCCCGAACTGTGCAGGCGACAGGTCCAGCTCCGTCATCATCGGCACGGCCAGCAGGCCGACCGCGATCTTGTCGGCGAAATTGATGACCATATAGACCACCAGCAGCAAGGCGGTGCGCCAGGCCATGGCCGGTTGATAGGAGGTGTTCATGCGTTCTCCGGCAAGGTGCAAGTCTCCGCGGCGGGTTGCCATCGATGGCGGCCGCCGGGGAAATCGTCAATGGGACAGCGTAGGGCGCCGCGGCCCGCAGGCCGCGAGAGAACTGCAGGCGGCGTGCCCGCTCAGGGCGACGTCACCGTCCTGGTCTCGAGGAACTCGGCCAGGCCTTCCGGACCGCATTCCCGTCCGTTGCCTGAGGTCTTGCATCCGCCGAAGGGCGCAGCCAGGTCAAGCATGGCGCCATTGACGAAAACCACCCCGGCGCGCAGCCGCGCCGCCACGCGTTGCGTGCGGTCGGGGTCGGTGCCGGCCACGTAGGCGGCGAGGCCATAGTCGGTATCGTTGGCGATGGCGATCGCCGCCTCCTCGCCGTCGTAGGGAATCATTACGAGCACCGGGCCGAATATCTCCTCGCGCGCGATCGTCATGTCGTTGCGGACGTCGGCGAAGATGGTCGGCCTGGCATAGAAACCGCATTCGAGCCCGTGTGGTCGTCCCGCTCCCCCCGCGGCCAGCCGCGCGCCCTCCTCCAGGCCGATGCCGATCATGCGCTGCACTTTCTGGTACTGCGCGCGGTTGGAGATCGGGCCCATGCCGGTCTGCGGATCGGCGGGATCGCCCACGCAAATGGCATCGGCCGCTGCCGCGGCAATCGACACCGCCTCTTCGTAGCGCTGGCGCGGCACCAGCATGCGCGTGGGCGCGATGCAGGTCTGGCCGGCATTCATCATGCACTGCGCCACGCCGGTGGTGACGGCAGCCTGCAGGTCGGCATCGTCGAGGATGACCAGCGCGGACTTGCCGCCAAGTTCCTGCGCCACGCGCTTGACGGTTGGTGCGGCGTTAATGGCCACCTCTACGCCAGCGCGGGTCGAACCAGTGATGGAAACCATGTCCACGTCGCGGTGCGACGACAGCGCAGCCCCTACCACGCTGCCGTCGCCGAACACCATATTGAAGACGCCAGCCGGCACCCCGGCGGCGTGCAGGATCTCGGCGAACAGCACTGCATCCAGCGGCGCGATCTCCGACGGCTTGAGCACCATCGTGCAGCCCGCTGCAAGCGCCGGCGCAACCTTTGCCGCGATCTGGTTCAGCGGCCAGTTCCATGGAGTGATCAGCGCCGCCACGCCGACCGCCTCGCGCCGGATCCGGCTGCGGCCGCGCTCGCTCTCGAACTCGAAATCACGCAACGCTTCAAGCGTGGCCTGAATCTGGCCCAGGCCGATGGGCGCCTGCAGCGATTGACAGAGCGTCACCGGAGCACCCATCTCGCACCGCACCGCGTCCGCCAGTTCGCCCAGACGCGCCTGGTAGCCCGCCATCACGCGCTCCAGCAGCGCGGCACGGGTCTCACGCGGGGTGGCCGACCACGCCGGCAGCGCTGCCTTCGCGGCCTGTACGGCACGTCCGGCGTCCTCAGCGCTGCCCATGGCCAGCTTGCCGATGACCGCCTCGGTCGCGGGGTCGATGATGTCGGCGTAGGTGGCGCGCATGCACGGGGCTACCCACTCGCCGTTGATGTAGAACTTGTCCAGCACTTTCATGGTGTCTCCGTTTGTCCTGCATCCGGGTCGTCCCGTTCATCGCCGGGACTTGATGCGCTGACTTTAGGTTTGCCACCGTGATTCGTCCAATGCATAATCAGCATCCGATCAATGCGTTGGACGCAATGCGTGTAGTATGGATCTCCGCCGTCTCAGCCACGTTCTTGCCTTGGCCGATGAGTTGCATTTCGCGCGCGCGGCCGCGCGCGTCCATCTCAGCCAGCCGGCGTTCAGCCGCAGCATCCAGGCCATCGAAGCAGAACTCGGCCTGCGCTTGTTTGAGCGAGGCGATGCAGATGTTCGCCCAACGCCGGCGGGACAATTTGTGATCGATGGTGCGCGCAAGCTCCTGTTCGACGCCCGCTGCCTGCAGCGCAATATCGACCTCTATCGGGATGTGGAGCTGGGCGACACGGCCTTTGGCGTAGGACCCTTCCCCGCGGTGACGCTGATGCCGCGCGTCTTGTCCGAGCTGCGGCAACGCCATCCCAGGGTCGCACTGCGGGTGGAGGAAAGCAATTGGAAGCAGTTGCTGGAGCGGCTACGCGGGGAAAGCATCGAGTTCTTTGTCTCGGACACCAATGAGCTGCCCGAAGAAGCTGCGCTAACCATCCGGCTCCTGCCTGCCGAGCGGATCGAGTTCTACGCTCGCTCGGGCCATCCGCTGGCTGGAACTCACTGCGCATTCGCGCAGATCTGGCAATTCGGGCTGGCGTCGGCGACGCCGCCGGCCATGATGCAGGCCACGCTGGCCGCAACATTGGGCCAACCGGCCAGCACCACGGTGCCGGCGCTGGAATGCGACAACTTCGGCATCCTGCGCGCCGTGGCACTCAGCACAGAAGCAGTTCTGGCAAGTCCCCGTGCACTCGTCGCCGCCGACGTTGAAGCCGGCGCCCTGGTCAAACTTGCGATCACGGATGCTCCGGTATTGATCGTGCGCCCGGGCATCGTTTCGCTGACGGGACGAACCCCTTCGCCCATTGCAAGATCCGCCATGGAATGCATTGAACGCGTAGCGAACAGCGTCTTGAGACCTGCCGACGACTGCCAGCCATGACGTTCCAGTTGCGCTCGTGCAGCGCTGCCGTCCGGATTTCGTAGCACAAAGGAAAGTTTGAGTACCACGTCACGCCAGGTGAGGCAAATTCCGGTGCCTTTCAGGTGATACAAGGAGATTTGGTTATGAAACAACGGCCTGCGCGTGATAGAGCGACAAGGCTTTGATGGTGATTGGGGACTCATGCCGGCCAGGGTCACGACTTTTTTCAGGGCATCGGCCCGGATGCAGCGTGGAGCGATAACGGAGACGCTGGGGTATCGCGGCTCTTGCGGAACTTGCCCGCGCAAGCGAACGTCGCCAACAATCGCATCCTTGCCGGCACCGTGGCCAAAGCTGTCGAGAAAGTACGTGCATCGTCCATGGATGTACGCTAACGCGCTGGCCTGGCTCTGCGGCGTGCAAGCGGACAAGGTCGCTGTCGTGGCGATGAAAGCTCATCAGCTTATCGACGCACGACGTGGCCTCCAAATTCATGCGCTGACCTCGTTCGTCAGCGCCAGGCCGGACTCGAATTCGGTCATGCTGCGCAGGGTCGTCTGGCAGATCGTCGACACGGCTTCCCGCGTGAGAAAGGCCTGGTGCCCGGTCACGATGACGTTTGGGAACGAGACCAATCGCTGCATCACGTCGTCGGCGATGATAGTGCTGGAGAGATCACGGAAGAACAGGTCGGCTTCCTGCTCGTACACGTCCAGTGCCAGCCCACCAAGTTGTCGGCTCTGCAGTGCATCGATTGCGGCCACGGTATCGAGCAGGCCTCCGCGGCTGGTATTGACCAGCAGTGCCCCGGGCTTGGCGCGCGCCAGTGCGTCGGCATTGATGATGTGGTGAGTCTGCGGAGTCAGTGGGCAATGCAGGGAAATAATGTCCGCACTGGCGCCGATTTCGCCGGGTTGGGCGTAGCGGCCGCCTAAGGCTTCGAATTCCGGTGAGGGAAACACATCATAGCCGATCACTTCGCATCCGAAGCCAAGCATGATGCGGGCAAATACCCGACCGATCTTCCCGGTGCCGACCACGGCGACGGTCTTGCCGCAGAAATCGAACCCCATCAGGCCATCGAGCGAGAAATTGAAGTCCCGCGTGCGATTGTAGGCACGGTGGATCTTCCGGTTGATAGCCAGCAGCAGGGCCACGGCATGCTCTGCCACCGAGTTGGGCGAGTACGTGACGACTCGCACCACCTTCATGTCGAGACCCGCTGCGGCGCCAAGATCGACATTGTTGAATCCGGTGCAGCGCAGCGCAACCAGTGACGTGCCGCCACGCCGGAGCACATTGAGCACGGCTGCATCCGCGACATCGTTCACGAAAATACAGACTGCTCCATGACCAGCGGCCAGACTGACAGTATTGATGTCGAGCTGAACATCGAAGAAGTCGAGTTGATGGCCTTCGGCAACATTGGCGGCGTCAAGATACTCTCGGTCGTAGGGCTTGGCGCTGAATACGGCAACTTTCATGGCTTCTCTCCGGGTCGGAATGAGGTCCCGGGGCTTCGGGCAGAAATGCCTGTTTGCCCTACCCGCCAGCCAGGACCATGGCAATCTCCACGAACAGGATCTTGGTAACCGTCATCGAAGGAAAGATCATGGCGTAGCCGATATCCGGCTGCTCCGTGGGCGCTACGCGGTTGGCGAACGCCAGGATTGCCGGATTTCCGGTCGCCCCGCAGATGACGCCCGCTGCCACATCGAAGGGCATCCTGAAGATCCACAGGCAAGCCAGGGCCGTGACCAGCACGAGCACCAGAACAATGAGCAGGCTGTAGAAAAGCAGCGAAGCTCCGGCGATGGCAATGGTCGAGAAGAACCTGGGCCCTGAGGATATTCCCACCTGTGCCAGGAAAATGGTAAGCCCGAGATTGCGCAGCACCAGGTTGGCAGAAAGCGGCATGGTCCAGACGAGCGGGCCCGAACGACGGATCTTTCCCAGATAGAGCGCAACCAGCAGCAGTGCGGCCAGTCCGAGGGTCAGCTTGCCAGCGCCCGGGACCGGCAGCGGAATCATGCCCGCCAGCAGGCCCACCGCCGCGCCAATGCCGATGGAAATGAAGCTCAGCTCTGCGGTACCTTTGATGGAGTCGCCGAAAAACTTGCGCATGGTCTTGGTGTGGGCGCGATTCACTAGCAGCCCGACCCGATCCCCGACTTCGAGGATGAGCTCGGGGCTTGGCAGCATGTCCGCGTCGCCCCTGCGTACCTGGACGATCGAACTTGCGATGCCATCAGGAAAGCGGATATCGCGCAGCGCAAGCCCGACCACGGCACGGCTTGAGGCAAACAGGCGGACATAGTCAAGGTCCTCGCGATGACTGCTCATCCGGCCTGGCTGCAACTCTCCCAACATGCCAGCAGCTTCCCGAAGCAATGCGGGCTCGGTGGACGTCGCCAGCAGAACGTCGTCCGTGCGCAGGACAAGGTCTTCCGTTGGCAGCTGGTTATGGTGCTCGCGACGCACCGCCGCAATGGCCAGCCCCGCTGGCAGGCGCGCCTTCAGCTGGGAAAGCGTGAGGCCGACGAGCTCCGGGTTGCGCAGGGAAATCTCGGCAGTCTCAATGATCTTTGCCGCTGGCGCCTCGATTTTCGCTTTAAGCACCGCACCGAGGACATAGAGAATCAGGATCGGGCCCGCCACACCGAACGGGTATGCCACGCTGTAGCCAACCGCCGCGCCATCGCCCTTCATGGCCGCAATGATGGCCTGCAATGTCGCCGTGCTGGTCCCGGTGCCGGCAAAGATGCCCAGCGACTCATCGAGCTTCAGCCCGAACAGCGGAACCAGCGCCAGCGACGCCATTCCGGCACCGATAACTCCCAGGGCCGCGGCGGCATTGGCCTTCAGTCCCCGGGTACTGGTCAGCCCCTCGAAGAACTGGGCGCCGTACTGGATGCCGATGCCATAGAGGAACAGCAGCAGGCCGAGAGTCCCGACCAGCGGGGGCGGCGCCGCTTTGGGTGCGAACCCCCCGATTGCCAAGCCGACAAATAGCACGGCGCCGGAACCCAGCGCAACGCCCTTGATATTAATTTCGCCGACAACGTAACCCAGTGCAACCGTGAGGAGCAAAGTGAACAAGGGCTGGGTTTCGAATAAGACCCGGACTGCATCCATTGCCAGTTCCTTCTAGCCGAAAGATCAGCGGGACAGGCCGGTATGGCTTGCCGAAATAGATGGGCGGGGAGCACCGCTCTCCTCGCTCAGGGCCTGAATATGCAGGGTAGGTCAATTGTGCCGGACGTCAAATCGATTCCACGGTTGCGGTGCCGGGCATAGGACGGCTGCCCGCCAGACGGACGAGGCATGCCACATGCCGCAAGCTGCCGGCGCAAGAGCCCCCACACAGCTTCTCCGCGAGCACCGCCAGTGAGCTTCAGGCAAGGCGAATTTTACTTTCACGATCGTGAAAGTACCTCCGAGCCTACCCTGAGCAGTCCCGGCGGGACATCACGAACACAAACCCACTTGCCTGTTGGCTCCATTCTTTGTTGGGTTGCTCGCCTGGCGATTAATTGCATTTTCTTCCAGACAGCCTTGATTTCTGCCCGTGTTGTCGAAGATCCGTCCAGCGTGGCATCCTCGCGCGTGGAGACGGTCAGGTCGATCTCGCCGCGGCGCAGTGCTTCCATCAGGAACGGACTGCGGCCGACATGGATCTCCAGCCGCAGCGCGCCATCGTCGTAGCATGGTCTGCAAAGCTGGGAGACAAGGATGGCGGGAAGCGCGGACCTCCTTGAAACGACATGGCAAGCATGACCGATATATAGTCACCATCAGCACGGCCGCGGGGCGCGCACAGGCCATACTGCAAGACGTCGAGCGCCGCTGGAATGCCGCCGCGCAGGCATGGAATGCAGATGCGCGCCAATTACTCCGGCTTGACATTGGCTGCCTTTGCCACTTGCGTCCAGGTAACGGTGTCTTGCTTGATCCGTTTCGCAAACTCCGCTGACGGAATTCCGCCGGGTTGTGCCCCCATGCTCTCCAGTCGCTCCCTGACGTCGGCGCTTTGCACGCTCTTCTGCACTTCGGACTGAAGCTTGGCAACCAGTTCCGGCGGCGTCCCCTTGGGCGCAGCGAGGCCAAACCAGTTGGTCACGGCGTAATCTTTCAGTCCAGCCTCGGTGAACGTCGGCACCTCCGGGAGTGTCGGTACACGGGCTGCACCAGTGACCGCCAACGCTCGTGCCTTGCCGCCCTTGACCTGGGGGATCGCAGTGGGTGTCGCGGTAATCAGCAGATCGACATTTCCGGCAATCAGGCCCATCAATGCTTCGCCGGCGCCCTTGTAGGGAATGTGCGCCAGGGAGACGCCTGAGCTTTTCTCGAACACTTCCGCCGCCAGATGTGTCGAGCTCCCTGCGCCGCCGGAGCCAAAGTTGAGCTTGCCGGGGTTCTGCTTGGCGTATGCGATCAGTTGCTGCAGGTTTTTGAATTGCGATCCTGTAGGAACAATGATAATTACCGGCGTCTGCGCGATGGTGGTGACCGGCACCAGGTCACGCTCATGGTCCCAGGGCAGGGTCTTGAAGAGTGACGGCAGCATCGTGTACGTGGTGTCGTTCGCGAGCAGGGTGTAACCGTCGGGGGCGGCGCGCGCGACTTGCATGGTACCGATCGTCCCGCTGGCTCCTGGCTTGTTTTCAACAAAAAAGGATTTGCCGGTGCTCTCGGTCAGTTTCTGTGCGACCTGCCTGGCAACGAAATCGGTGGTGCCGCCGGCCGAGTACGGCACGACGATGCGCACCGGCTTGCTGGGCCAGGTCTCGGCATGGCCCGGCAGGGTGGCGCAGAGCATGGCAACGGTAGCGATCAGTCGGTTCAACATGGTTGTCTCCTTGGTGTGGCTTGTCGTTGTCCGGCGCCGGTGAGGCGGCGTCCGGGCGATGCGGGTCATCGCGGGGCGACTGCCGTCGCCCGCGTCTTGTCGAGAGATGCCTTGGATGACGTCTCGCTCGTCGCAAGACGGCATCGTGGTCCTATTCGCGCGGAGGCTCCGGCACGTCGCGCTGGGGCGTGCCGTCATACGTCCACAGGAACTGCCGAGGGATCGGTCCCTTGTTGCGCCCGCCCTGGTTGGTCTGCTCCCACGCATGCGCGAGAATGCCGACCGAGCGGGACAGGCAGAACAGCCCGCGCGCCAGCGGCGCCGGGAAGCCGAGTTCGGCATAGATGACGGCGGTGGCGCCGTCGATATTCATCGGGATCGGCTTGCTGCGGCCTGCACCTAGGGCTTGCTCCACTGCGCGAGCAATCGCGGCGTAGCGGCCGTTGACGACGCCGTTTTCCGATGCCTGGTCTACCAGTGCCAGCAGGCGCGGCGCTCGCGGATCCAGCGGATGAAAGCGGTGGCCGAACCCTGAGACGAACTTGCCGTGCAGGTCGCGGTAGCGCTCCAGGCCGGCACCGACCGCCTCATCCAGGCCGGCGCCTGCGTCGATGCGTTGCGCGATGTCCTGGTACAGCTCGACGGCCTGCTCGCCGGCACCGCCATGCACGTCGCCCAGCACGTTGACAGCCGAGGCCATCGCGTTGTTCAGCCCCACGCCGCAGGTGGCCGCCATGCGCGCGATGGCGATGCTGGGCGCCTGCGGGCCGTGGTCCACGGCCGCCATCAGGGCGGCATCAAGCAGTTCGCCCTGGCCGGGCCCCGGCAGTTCGCCGCGCAGCATCAGCCAGATCATCTGTGCGAACGACACGCGGCCGATCAGCTGCTCGATGGGATAGCCTCGATAGCGAATTTCGCCGGGGCGCATGTCGATGATCTCGGTGCGCCACCAGTCCTGCGACAAGCGTTGGCCGGCGTCCATGGTGCTATCGGGCGTGTTGGGGGCTTGTTCGATGCGGCTCATATTGCGCGCTCCTGGCTGAGTTGGTCGATGTCCGCGTCGCTGTAGCCCAGGCTGCCCAGGATCGCGCGCGTATGCTGGCCGAGTTCGGGTGGTGGCGTGTCGACGGCCGGGGCCTCGCGATTGAGCTTGAAGCCCGTACGCACCACGCGAATGTCGCGACCAACGCCCGGCGCATCGGCAAATTCACCGATCATGCCGCGGTCACGCACCTGGGGATGGGCGAGCGTGTCGGGCACGCTCAGCACGGGTCCCGCCGGTACGCCGGCCTCGTTCAGCAGCGGCCACCACTCGGTGGCCGCTTTGCTGGCCAGCTCGGCCTCCAGCGCTGCCGTCAGCGCAGCTCGGTTGGCCAGCCGCGCCTGGCGCTGGGCGAAGCGTTCATCGGTGGCCAGTTCGGGCTTGCCCACCACGCGGCACACAGCCTCGAACTGTTCCTGCTTGTTGGCGGCGATATTGAGCAGGCCGTCGCCGGTGCGGAACGTCCCCGAGGGGCTTGCGGTCATGTTCTCGTTGCCCATCGGCACCGGCGCCCTGCCCGCGATCAGGTGGTTCGACACCACCCAGCCCATGGTGGCGAGCGTCGCTTCCAGCATCGAGACATCAATGAAGTAGCCCTCGGTGCGCTGGTGGTCGGCGAGCGATGCCGCCACCGCAAAGGCCGCGGTCAGCCCGCCGATGGTGTCCGACACCGGATAGCCGACCCGGTACGGGGCCGTCTGCGGTTTGCCGGTGATGCTCATCACCCCGGACATGCCCTGGATAATCTGGTCGTAGGCCGGCAGTTCAGCCAGCGGGCCGTCCTGGCCGAAGCCCGAGATCGCGCAATAGATCAGGCGCGGGTTGTCCTGCTTGAGCGTCTCGTACCCCAGGCCGAGGCGGTCCATCACGCCGGGACGAAAGTTCTCCACCACCACGTCGGCGCTGCGCACCAGCTTGCGGAAGATTTCCTTGCCGTGGGCGTGCTTCAAGTTGATGGTGATCGACTGTTTGCCGGGATTCTGGGCGAGGAACGACACGCCCATCAGGCGCTGGTTCAGCTCGGCATCGGCGCCCAGCTGGCGTGCCAGGTCGCCGGTACCGGGCGTTTCCACCTTGATGACCTCGGCGCCCATATGGGCAAGCTGGTGGCAGCAGAAGGGCCCGGCCAGCACGTTGGTGAGGTCGAGCACGCGAATATTGCGCAAGGGCTTTTGCATGACTGGCTTCCGGTGGCGTGGGGCCACGGCGTTACGGCCGCCGCGGCACCACTGAATGAATTACTCGACGCGAGCGCCGGACTGACGCACGATGTCGCCCCAACGCGTGTTTTCGCTCTGGATGAAGGTCGTCAGGTCCTTGGCCGAGCCGCCGCGCGGCTCGCTGCCTTCTTCGCGCAGCCTGGTGATGGTGTCCGGCTGTGCCAGCACTTTGTTGACCTCGGCATTCAG
Source organism: Cupriavidus phytohabitans (assembly GCF_017815025.1). Taxonomy (NCBI): domain Bacteria; kingdom Pseudomonadati; phylum Pseudomonadota; class Betaproteobacteria; order Burkholderiales; family Burkholderiaceae; genus Cupriavidus; species Cupriavidus phytohabitans. The sequence goes on along the minus strand of NZ_JAGIQB010000041.1, from coordinate 3,477 downwards.
GCGCGCCACCACTTCCGCCGGCGTGCCGGCGGGCGCCACCAGCGCCTTCCAGTCTTCCGCCTGGAAGCCGGCGTAGCCCGACTCCGCCACGGTCGGCACGGCGGAAAGCAGCGGCAGGCGTTTGGCGGAGGTCACGGCGATCGCACGGACCTTGCCGGCCTTGACCATCGGCATCGCGATCGGCGGCGTGGCGAAATAGAAATCGGTCTGCCCGCCCATCAGGTCGGTCAGCGCTGGTGAGGCCCCCTTGTAAGGGACGTGCAGCATCTTGATGCCGGCGCGGCGCGCGAACATTTCGCCGGTGAGGTGGCCGACGGTGCCGGCGCCTGCCGATGCCATCGATAGCTGTTTCGCCTTGCCCGCCGCAACCAGATCGGCAACGTTCTTGTAAGGGGCATCGCTACGCACGATCAGCACGACCGGTTGCGCCGCGACCAGGACTACCGGCGTGAAGTCCTTCTGTGCGTTGTAGGGCATCTTCGGATACAAGGTGGGATTGATCGCCAGGTTGGCGGTCTGGCCCATGCCCAGGGTGTAGCCATCCGGCTTGGCCTTGGCGACGCTATCGAGTCCGATATTGCCGCCGGCGCCGGCGCGGTTCTCCACCACTACCTTCCAATTCGTGGCCTGGCCGATCTTGTTGAACACCAGGCGCGAGAGCACGTCGGTGCCGCCGGCAGGCGGGAACGGCACGACCAGCCGGACCGGCTGGGATGGATAGGCCTCGGCCGCAGCCGCGCCTGTGACGCCGGCGGCGAGCAGCGCCGACACGGTGCAACCGAGCATGGCTCTGGCAAAACTGCGGCGGGTTGCCGTGGCGAACGGCTGGTGAGTGTGAGCGTGAGTCATGTCGTCTCCTGTACGGGCGGATGGCATAGATCCGGTCGGTGAGGTGTGGGTTGTTGGCAGAAGGTGGAGGAGCTGGCCTGCAGCAGCAGGGGCTGGCAATTCAAGGTGGATTAAGGCGATTCGCCAAGCCGGTACACGGCACTGGCCGTCCCGCGGAACAGCGCGTCGCGCTCGGCTGCGCTGGCCTGTGCAGTCAGGCGCTTGAAGGCGTTCCAGCCGTTGCTGTAGGGGTACGAACCCTTGTCGACCGGGAAATTGCTTTCGAACATGCAGCGCTCGGCGCCAAACGCTTCCACGCACGTGAGCATCCACGGTTTCCACGTGTCGGCGAGCTGAACCGATGACGGCGGGCGCTCCCCCTGGTCAAAGCCAAAGCCGTTGATGCGCATGCCCAGGCCGCCCAGCTTGACGCGTACGTTAGGTAGGCGGGCCAGTTCGCGCATATGGCGCGACCACTGCGTGAACACTTCCGCCTGCTTGTCACGGTACTGGCCGATGCGCACGATGCCGCCGCAATGGTTGACGATGACAACCGTATCCGGGTTGGCTTTGGCCAGGTCGAACAGTTCCGGGAGCTGCGGAAAGAACAGCCAGGCATCGTAGGACAGTCCCAGGGGCGCCAGCTCTGCAACGCCTGCGCGGTATCCAGGATCCAGCAGCAGTCCGCGGGGTGCGGCGGTAAGAGGATTGGCGAGGGAGGCGTCGGCATCCCAGGTGGTGAGGTGGCGCACGCCCCGGAAACGGCCGCCGCCGGCCGCAAGATGGGCTTCCAGGACTTCGCGCACAGCCGCGCCACGCCGCAAGTCCGCGTAGCCCACGATGGCCTGGGCAACTTGAGGCTCCCCGCCGGCGTGCGTTGGCGTTGCCTGCGAAACAAACTCGGTTTCGCCGACCGGACGTAGTGCCTCAGGGCCTGCTACGCGGTAGCGGGTCAGGGCTTGCATATACACGGACGCCTGGATGTCGTGCCCGCAGCGCAGATCCTGCAGATAGTCGTCGCGCAGGTAGGCCCATCCCGGGCGCTCGTAGAAATGGTGATGCGCATCGACGATTGGCAACGACGGCTCAAGCGCCTCCTCGGTGGCAGAGGCTAGCCATTCGGGCCGAACGGGAAGGTAGTTACTCATCGCGCTTTGTTCTCTCAGACAGAACCGTGTTCTATGGAAAAGAACTTTAGGCGCGAGAAACCGCGTTAGAAAGGAGGGTATACCCTCATCTTTCTATTTTTTTGAAAACGTGTTCTACTGGACAGAACAAACAGCCACGACCAACATGGGCCACAACTCCACTTCTCCGCTCGATGGCCGGACCAAGGTCCTGCCTGCCGACAGTTCCAGTGGCGTGGCGGTGCTGGATCGCGCTTTTGCCATTCTTGGGGCATTCGGCCCCAACGATGACCGCCTGACGCTGACGGAACTCTCGCGCCGCACGGATATGTACAAGAGTACGGTGTTGCGCTTGCTGGGCGCGCTGGAGCACGGCGGCTTCATTCGCAAGCTTGACGATGGCCAGTATGCAATTGGCCCACAGCCGCTACGGCTGGCCGCGATTTATCAGCGATCGTTTCGCGTCGGTCCTGTCATTGAGCCTTTGCTTGAGCAACTCAGCCGCGAACTCGGCGAGACCGCTTCGTTCTATGTCCGCCAGGGGGACCGGCGGCTGGTGCTGTATCGGGTGGAGCCGGCGCGCGCTGTGCGCGTCGCGATCGGTGTCGGCGATGAGTTCCCCATTGATCGCGGTGCCTCGGGCAAGGTGTTGCTGGCGTTCAGCGAAACCAGCGATGAACGCTGGCGCGAGGTTCGCGAGCGCTTGTGGGCTGTGTCATATGGCGAGCGCGAATCCGAGACTGCGGCCGCTTCAGTCCCTGTTTTCAGCGCGATGGGGCAACTCGTCGGCGCCTTGACCTTGTCCGGGCCAAAGCAGAGACTCGCCGCTGCGCCGACCATGTTCGCGGCAGTGACAACGCTGCTAAAGACTGCCAGGCAGGCCACCGAGATCCTCGGCGGCAATGGAGGGCGATTCGATAGCAGTATTGCGCAGCTGCACATGCAGCAAATCATCACCAGCGGTGCCATCGGCGCCCATGAGGCACCGTAGGTAGCGCAGACTCTTCGGTGGTCCAGACCTGGGCCAAGCAATCCCGTAAGCGCTGCACCTGACTCCTGGAATGCCGCCCCGCCTCGGGGTTTCGTCTCGGTACCAAAGAGCCGGAGAGCGTGCAATGCAAGACCAATCCAGAATCCCGCGCACGGTGCTCAAGTGTCCATGAACCCGCGAAACTTCGGTTCCCCGCCCATCTGCGTGCTGCTACGAAGGCTGCCGATCGACCAGCTTGGCGATTAATCGCATTTTTATTTTTGCCTCCGACGGCAGCTGGCGCTGTTGTCGAGGATTGAGGTTCGTGCGACCGCGCTCATCATCCATGCGGCCATAGCTTTTCAGTGCGAAGCAACGGACCTGTGGGGCGTTTCGCCCGCTGCGTTCATGGTCCGCCTCGACCGTTGTCCGCCGGAAAATATGCCGGACTGTTGCGTGCTCCATTCCAGCTTTATAAGTATTCACGAGAAACGGATTTCAAACTTTGAGCCGTAGCCGGAGAGAAGTTTCTCGATCTCGGCGTCGATGGTG
>NZ_JAGIQB010000303.1:0-256 GCF_017815025.1 Cupriavidus phytohabitans | reverse complement strand
AGCATTCGCACTTCTGATACCTCCAGCATCCTTTACAAGACACCTTCACAGGCTTACAGAACGCTCTCCTACCACGCGTACGCTCCTTTAAATCCACTAGCATTTACCACCATCGATCATGGTTGGTGGCTTTGTCGATGCTGCGCATCGACAAGCTTGGTGCACTTAAAGGAGCGCACGCGTCCGCAGCTTCGGTATATAGCTTAGCCCCGTTACATCTTCCGCGCAGGACGACTCGATCAGTGAGCTATTACGC
>NZ_JAGIQB010000302.1:0-257 GCF_017815025.1 Cupriavidus phytohabitans | reverse complement strand
GCAATCCGTCCGTATCGCCTGAGTTCAGCCTCACCGAGGAGCCCCTGTTTTCAATCTCGATTTATGCAACAACGCCCTTCGAATGCTATCAAGTAGGAGTTTGTCCTTCATATCTGGGTCGTTACGATCGGCAGACGTTGGTCCGACACATCGAAGAAGCGCTCACCGCCTGGTTAAGGTTCGGCGCGAGTCAAGCTAGTTGTCGCCTCGGTCATGCGGCCAATGGCTGTATATCGACGCTCCCAGAATGCGTCTGG
>NZ_JAGIQB010000040.1:0-67226 GCF_017815025.1 Cupriavidus phytohabitans | reverse complement strand
CTTACACGTTCGGCCCGTTCGCCGCGACAGCGGGCTATGACCAGTGGAATCCCACCATCGGCACCGGCACCGGCACCATGAAGAAGGCCGTGGTAGGCGCCAGCTATGCCTTCGGCCCGGCCAAGATCATGGGCGGCTACCGCTGGGGCCAGAACAGGAACGCGGCCGATGTCCTGATCCAGCGCGACGACTTCTACTGGATCGGCGCCAACTACCAGGTCACGCCGGCGCTCGCGCTTACGCTCGAGTACAACTACGACGATCTCAAGAACCTTTACGGCAACACGAGCGTGGCCAACCCGTGGCAGATCTCCTTCGTGGCCGACTACTCGCTGTCCAAACGCACCGATCTTTACCTGACCACGGCCTATGCCAAGAACGCCGGCTTGATGCTCGAGTCGCTGGCGACCTTCTATGCCAACAGCCTGTCGCTGGGTAACAGCTATGTCCTCGGTAACGGTCAGAGCAACATGCTTGGCGTCGCCTTAGGCGTCCGGCACAGGTTTTAAGTGCGCGGGGAGCGTGATAGAGCATTCTTCTGTTGCGATTCTGCGCCAGCCCGCCTTGCCCGGCCGGCGCAACACGACGCGCAAGCCCGGGCAACGGGTGAAGGATTGCCTCTGAGGCAGCGGACAATATGCGGTCAGTTGCTCTCAGCCGGAAGAACGAGGGTCGCGCCATGCCTACCAAGCCGGGAACGCGCCATGCAGGCGAAGCCCAGGGACCCGTGAAGCCCATCGCGCTCGCATTGCAGGGCGGAGGCGCCCATGGCGCCTTTGCCTGGGGCGTACTTGACCGCCTGCTCGAAGACGAACGGCTCGCCATCGAAGGCGTGAGCGCCACCAGCGCCGGCGCGATGAATGCCGTGGTACTCGCCTACGGCTTGCTCAAGGGGGGCCCGCCTGGCGCCCGCACCGCGCTGCACAACTTCTGGCAAGACGTTGCCAGCACCGCGCGGATCTACAGCCCGTTCCGCAAACTGCCATGGGACGTCTGGACGGGTCGCGGCTATGGGCTCGACAGCTCGCCGATGTACCTGCTGACCGACCTGCTGCTGCGCGTACTCTCCCCCTACCAGTTCAATCCTTTCAACTTCAACCCGCTGGGCGACGTTCTTGCCAACCATGTCGATTTCGACGCCCTGAGCCGGGATTGCCCGATCCAGCTCTACCTGTGCGCAACCAATGTCGAGACCGGCAAGGTGCGCCTGTTCTCGCACGAGGAAATCTGCCTGAAGGCGGTGCTGGCCTCGGCCTGCCTGCCGTCCCTGTTCCAGGCCGTGGAGATCGACGGCCAGCACTACTGGGACGGCGGCTATGTCGGCAACCCCGCCATCTTTCCACTGATCTATCACTGCGCCACGCGGGATGTTGTGATCGTCCATATCAACCCGGTCGTTCGCAAAGGCGTGCCAAAGACCGCGGCGGAGATTCTCAATCGCATCAACGAAGTCAGTTTCAATTCTTCGTTGATCCGCGAGCTTCGTGCGATCAGCTTCGTCACCAGTCTCATCCAGGACGGCAAGGTAGACCGGACCGAGATGAAGGAGATGCTGATCCACGCAATCCGCTCGGACCAGACCATGGCGGCGCTCGGCGTGTCCAGCAAGTTCAATGCGGACTGGGACTTTCTTTGCCACCTGCGCGACCAGGGCCACAATGAGGCCGAGCATTGGCTGGCGCAGAACTACAGCGCAATCGGCGAACGCTGCAGCGTCGACTTGCGCAAGGAATTCCTTTAATGGGCTCACGTCCAAGGCGTGCGCTCGATGCCGTGTTCCGCGACGGGGACCGCATCATGGCGCTCGAAACGCCCTTCGCCGCGACGATCTGCAGGATGGTCAGCGAAGGCCTCGGCGTCAGCCTGGTAAACCCATCGTCAGCCGTACGATGAGGTTCCCGGGCGTGGTGGCCATCCCGTTCAAGCCCGACATCCCGTTCCGCAGCCACATGCCGCGCGCACAGCCGGCGCCGCGCGGCACGTACGCCAACTATTTCGCTGCCCGCATGCGAGCGGCCTTCGACGCGGTGTAACGCAGGGGCGAGGCTTACTGTCCGCCGACCGTCGCGTCGACCCGATACACCGCCCCGCTGGTCGCCGAAGTGCCTGCGTCCGCCAGCACATAGAGCGCCTGCGCGGCATCCACGCCAAAGGAATACACGCTGCCGGGGATCGTGACGCTCCAGTCGACCTGCTCGGCCGCGCCACCGTCGCGGAACACGAAGCTCGCGAGCCTGCCGGTGCACAGGTCCGCATGGAAGTAGCGCCCTTGCAGCGTCAGCAGCGCATCGTCCCGGTACACATAGCCGCCGACGATGGCGCAGCCGCCGGCATCATGGCTGTACTCGAACACCGGCATGGTCAGCCCGGCCGTATCGCACGTGGCGGCGCCCACGCAAGCAGTGCCCTCCATGCGGTTCCAGCCGTAGTTCAGCCCGCCACTGGTGGCCGCCGCCACGTCGACTTCCTCGCGCTGGTTCTGGCCGACATCCGCGATATACAACTGTCCGGCATCGAAGGCGAAGCGCCAGGGGTTGCGCAGTCCGTATGCCCAGATCTCGCCGCGCCTGCCGGACTGGCCGGCGAACGGATTGCCGACAGGAATGCCATAGGGCTGGCCGGACGCGCCGCTGACATCTATGCGCAGCACTTTGCCGAGCAGCACGCCGAGGTTCTGCGCATTGCCGGACGGATCGCCCCCGCCGCCGCCATCGCCGGTGCCGATATAGAGCATCCCGTCGGGGCCGAACGCCAGCTGGCCGCCGTTGTGGTTCTGGAAGTTGCTGTGCGGGATCGACAGCAACACCGTACCGGTTGTGTCGGCAACGTCGGGATTGCTCGCGGAAACCTGGTAGCGCGCTACGGTGATGGCGCCGTTGTTATCGGTGTAGTAGACGAAGAAGCGGCCGTTGCTGGCATAGGCCGGATCGAATGCCATCGACAGCAGGCCGCGTTCGCCGTCGGTGGTGGTCAGTGCATCGATGTCGAGGAAGGGCGTGCCCAGCAGCGAGCCGTTGCGCACGACGCGGATGCGCCCGGCGCGCTCCACGATGAACAGGCGCGCGTCGCCCGCGGGCGCGGTGAGATAAATCGGCTCGGCCAGGCCGCCTGCCACTTGCGTCAGCGACAGGCGCACCGGCTGTGGCGAGCCATAGACGACGTTTGCCGTGGCGCCCGCGCCGGTGCCGACGCTCACCGACTGGGCCGGCGGCTGCGGCTGGTATTGGCTGGTCCCGGCGAGCACATCGGTAGCGCTGACCGTATAGGTGCCGGTGGCAAGGTTGGACAGCGTCGTCGACTGGGCGACGGCCTGGCGGTATTCCCCCGGACCGGTCACCGTGACCGCCGCCGGCGTGCCGGACGGCAGGCCAGTTACTGTCAACGACAACGTTCCCGGACCTCCGCCGCTACCGCCGGCGTTGCCGGAACTGCCCCCATCGCCGCCACCGCCGCCGCACGCCGCCAGACCCAGGCAGCAGGCAAGAAGCCATTGGCACAGCGAAGTTCTTAATGAGACTGACATGATGCGCTCCTGCCACCCCGGCGCCAGCAGCCACGCAAGAACCGCTCCATGCCGTGGCAAGGTTTGCCTGCGCTACCCCTTGCTGCCCCGCCATACTTGCAGCGGATCCCAGGCCGGCGCCGCGTCTTCCGGCCGCGGCAAGTCCTGCGCCTGCTCCATCATGGCCTCGGCCCGCGCCTGGAGCTTGTCCAGGCAGCGCGACAGCACGCGCGCTTCTTCGGCGCTCAGGCATGCCGCCAGCTCGCGGTTGAAGGCACGCGCCAGCGCAAAGGCGCGGCGGTAGACCGCTTCGCCTTTCTCCGTCAGCGTGAACGCTGCGGCGCGCCGGTCCTGCGCGCGCGCCTCGCGCCGCACCAGGCCGCGTTCGACCAGCGCGTGGACGGCCCGGCTGGCCAGCACCTTGTCCAGGCCGGCACTTTGCGCCAACTCGGTCAGCCGCGTGCCCGGCTGCTCACCCAGAAAGGCAATCATGCGCCATTCGCGCCGGGTAACGCCAGCCCTGGCGCGCAGGTGCAGCCCGGCGCCGCCCAGCGCCACGCGGTTCAGGTGATAGACCCGGTAGTTGATGAAATCGCTTAGCCGTTCGGGCCGCTGCAGCCGGCTGCCGCCGTCGTCATGTGTCATGCGACATCCGCGAATTAGTTGACTTTGTCAATTATATCGACGGATGTTAGCGTGCCACCCATACCAAATGACAACCCCGACGAGGAGACCCCCGTGAGCCCCCGCAACTGCCTTCCCCGCCTTGCCGCCTGCCTGGCGGCCATTGCCACTGCCTGGGCGCTGCCCGCCGGCGCGCAGTCGGAGCGCCCGCTGCGCATTCTGGTCGGCTACCCCGCCGGTGGCACCGCCGACCTGGCCGCGCGCCTGGTCGGCGACAAGCTGCGCGAGACGCTGAACCAGAACGTCGTGGTGGAGAACAAGCCGGGCGCCGGCGGCCGGCTGGTGATGGACTATGCGCGCACGCAGCCCGCCGACGGCCATACGCTGGTGGTTGCCAATTCCGCAGTGATGACGATCGCGCCGCTGGTCTACCGCAAGCTCAACTACGACATCCAGCGCGACTTTGTCCCGGTGGCGCAGGCAGCCAACTTCCAGCTCGCGCTGGCCACCGGCCCCGGCAGCCCGGCGCGCTCGCTCAAGGATTACGTGGCGTGGCTCAAGGCAGGCCCCCAGAACAACTCCTATGCCTCGCCGGCGCTGGGCAGCATCCCGCATTTCTTCGGGCTGATGATCGGCAAGCAGGTCGGCGTGGAGATGCTGCATGTGCCGTTCAACGGCTCGGCGCCGCTGATGAGCGCGCTGGTGGGCGGTCAGGTGCCTGCCTCGGTCGATACACTGGCCGACCTGACCGAGATGCACCGCGCCGGCAAGGTGCGCGTGCTGGCCACTTCCGGCACGCAGCGCTCGGTGGCGCTGCCCAATGTGCCGACCTTCACCGAGCTGGGCTACAAGGGCATCGAGGGCGAAGGCCGCTACGGCGTGCTGGCGCCCGCCGGCACGCCGCGCCCGGTGCTGGACAAGCTCAACGCCGCCATCGTCAAGGCAGTGCAGTCGCCCGACGTGCGCGACAAGTTCCTGAAATTGGGGCTGGAACCGGCCACGGGTACTGCCGACGCGTTTGCCGGCCTGCTGAAGGCGGACGCTGCCAGGTGGACGCCAGTGGTGAAGGCCTCCGGCTATACCGGCGACTGACAAGCCGTAGCGAGCCACCATGCCGATCCGCAATACCCTGTTCATCATGTGCGACCAGTTGCGCCGCGACCACCTGGGCTGCTACGGGCACCCCACGCTGCGCACGCGCAATATCGACGCGCTGGCCGCGCGCGGCGTGCGTTTCGACCGCGCCTTCGTCACCTCCGGCGTCTGTGGCCCCAGCCGCATGAGCTTCTACACCGGCCGCTACGTCAGCAGCCACGGCGCCACCTGGAACCGCGTGCCGCTGTCGGTCGGCGAAGTCACGCTGGGCGAGTACCTGAAGGACAGCGGCCGCGCGCTGGCGCTGGCGGGCAAGACCCACGTGATGCCCGACAACGCCAACCTGAAGCGCCTGCACCTGGACGGCGGCACCGAGCTGGAGACGCTGCTGCGCAGCGGCCATTTCACCGAAGTCGACCGCCACGACGGCCACCATGCCGAGCCGCGCGGCGCCTATGCCGACTGGCTGCGCCGGCAAGGCTACGACAGCGCCGACCCGTGGACCGACTACGTCATCAGCGCCGAGAACGCGCATGGCGAGATCGTCTCCGGCTGGCACATGCGCAATGCCGGCCTGCCCGCGCGCGTGGCCGAGCCGCACTCCGAGACGGCGTACACCGTCGACCAGGCCATGCAGTACATCGGCGCACGCGGCGACGAGCCATGGGTGCTGCACCTGTCGCTGGTCAAGCCGCACTGGCCATACCTTGCGCCCGCACCCTATCACGGCGCGTACAAGCTCGACGACTGCCTGCCGCTGCGCCGCCATGCCGCCGAGCTGGAGGATCCGCACCCGGTGCTGTCGGCGTACCGCACGCAGGAGGAATGCGCCAACTTCATGCGCCAGGAAGTGTCGGATACGGTGCGCCCCGCCTATCAGGGCCTGATCCAGCAGATCGACGATCGCCTCGGCCTGCTGTGGAACCAGCTGGAACGCCTTGGCCGATGGCAGGACACGCTGATCGTCTTTACTGCCGACCATGGCGACTTCCTCGGCGACCACTGGCTGGGCGAGAAGGAACAGTTCTACGACACCGTGCAGAACGTGCCGCTGATCGTCTACGATCCCTCTCCCGAGGCCGATGCCACCCGCGGCAGCGCGCGGCAGGACATGGTGTCGGCTGTCGACGTGGTGCCGACGGTGCTCGACGCTCTGGGGCTGCCGCCCGCCGGCCACCGCATCGAAGGCCGTTCGCTGCTGGACCTGACCCGCTCGCGCGGTGCAGGGCAATGGCGCGATTTTGTCGTTTCAGAACTCGACTACGCCTACCGCGGCGCACGGGTCGCGCTGGGCCGCCACCCGGGCGAGTGCCGAGCCTGGATGGTGCGTGACGCACGCTGGAAATATGTCCACTGGCAAGGCTTCCGGCCACAGCTGTTCGACCTGGAAAACGATCCGGACGAGTACTTCGACCTGGGCGCAGACCCCGGCCATGAAGCTGTGCGCAATGCCATGCGGCTACGGCTGCTGGACTGGTTCTGCACACTCAAGCCGCGCGTGACCGTGACCAATGAGGAAGTCGCGGCCAAGACCAGCGTGTACAAGCAGGCTGGCGTGTTCTTCGGCGTGTGGTGAGCCCGGCGGGTACGGAACCTGCAAACGCATGGGCGTCCGCACTCACCGCATCCCGCCATGAATCCTGTCACGCTGATTGGCGCCCCCACCGACGTCGGGGCCGGCACGCGCGGCTGCTCGATGGGCCCCGAGGCGCTGCGCGTCGCCGGCCTGGCACAGGCGCTGTCACGCAACAACCTGCTGGTCGAAGACGCCGGCAACCTGGCCGGCCCCGCCAATCCGTGGCAACCGCCGCAGGACGGCATGCGCCACCTCGACGAAGTCGTGGCGTGGAACCGTGCCGTTTATGACACCTGCCTCGGCACGCTGCAGGCGGGCCGGCTGCCACTGCTGATGGGCGGCGACCATTGCCTGGCGATCGGCTCGATCAGCGCCGCGGCGCGCCATTGCCGCGATACCGGCAAGACCCTGATGGTGCTGTGGCTCGATGCGCACGCCGACGCCAATATCGGCGCCACCACGCCCACCGGCAACATGCATGGCATGCCGGTGGCCTGCCTGTGCGGGCACGGCCCTGCGCCGCTGACCACGCTGGCCGGCGCGACGCCGGCGGTGGAGCGCAGCGCGATCCGGCAGATCGGCATCCGCAGCGTCGATGCGGCGGAAAAGCGCCGCCTGCACGAACTGCAGCTGGCGGTGTACGACATGCGCTACATCGACGAGAACGGCATGCGCCACACCATGCAGCAGGCGCTGTCCGGCATCGACGCGCAGACGCACCTGCACGTCAGCTTCGACGTGGATTTCCTGGACGGCGTGATCGCGCCTGGCGTGGGCACCGCCGTGCCGGGCGGACCGACCTACCGCGAGACCCAGCTCTGCATGGAAATGATCGCCGATACCGGCCGGCTGGCATCGCTCGACGTGATGGAGCTGAACCCGGCCTGCGACGTGCGCAACCAGACCGGGCAACTGGCAGTGGACCTGGTGGAAAGCCTGTTCGGAAAATCGACGCTGTGGCGTCCGCCGCCCGCCTGAAAAAGTTGCACGGCGTGCCTGTCGATACTGCAACGCCATGCCGCTTGCGGCACCCGGGCGCCCGCGGGGCGCGCGAACCGGCGCTGCCGCAGGCCGGCGGGCGGTGGCGTACCCCTTGCAACACCGGTAATCAGGCCCACCATTCGGGCCGGCAACCGGAGCGATCATGAAGAACATCTGGATCCTTGTGGCGGACGAATCCGTCGCCCGCGTCTTTGCCTCGCATGCAGACGCCGCCCCGCTGGCGGTGGTGGAAGAAATTACCGATGCCGCCGCGCACGCTGACCGCGCCGACCTGCGCCGCGACGCCTACGGCCGGCGTGGCCAGGCCGCCTCGCAAGGCGATGCCGGTCACCCCGGCGCGCACCAGGTCGGCCCGTCCACGGTGACGTCGTCCGCGGGCGAGGATGAACTGCACCAGGAAGCACAGCTGTTCGCGCACCGCGTCGCGGACCTCCTGGCGGACGCGCGCAACAAGCAGCGCTATGAAGAACTCGTGCTGATCGCGGCGCCGCGCTTCCTGGGGCTGCTGCGCAAGACCTTGCCGGCTTCCGTCACCGGCGTGGTGACGCGCGAGATCGGCAAGGACTTGATCAACATTCCCAACAACGAGCTGCAGCAAAGGCTGGCCGACGAAGGCGTGGTACCGGCGCGCCGCGATGAACGCGTGAATATGGGAAGGGACCGCTAAGGACTGCGCCGCTAAGGACTGCGCCGGCGTAGCGGCCGACCGCACGCCGGTGCGGTCAGCCGCGCACGGCAGCGCGCGCTTAGCGCGCGGTACCCGAGCCGCTGGTCGAGCCGCTGGAGCCGCTGGACGTGCCGCCAGGGCTGGTGGTGCTGGTCGCGCCGGACGTGCCGGGTGAAGTGCTGGAGCTCGGCGAGCCATAGCCGCTGCGGCTGCGTTGCTGTTCAGACACCGAGCCGGAACCCGACAGCGATCCCGATCCGCTGGTGCTGCCGGTCGCGGTGCAGCCAGCCAGGAAGCCAAGCGAGGCGAGCAATGCAGTGCCGAGGCGTAGCGTCGTTTTCATGTGGTCCTCCGTCTTGCAGGTTGCGGCCGGGCCTTGCATCGACGCAGAACCGGCCGGCGAGCGCGCTGGAATCGCCGCTCCGCTGCGTCATTACGCAACTGACGTACCAGTAGTCGGAGGCGATGCCAGCAATGGGCTACCGTTGCCCGACCAGTGGCGGGAAAGGACCGGATTCCGGGCTTGCTGCAGTCAGAAGTGCGCGGCGGGTAAAACTTACCGCGCGGCCGGGTGTCGTGTAGTTCAACGCTTACAGAAAGGCGATCCTAGCGCCTGAGCGTCCATTTGTACGCGTAGCGGTCCGGGCGGAACAGCAGTTCGGCGCAGAGCAGCGGCGTGCCATCGATATCGTACGGGGTGGAACGCACCCGCAGCAGCGGCTCGCCCTCGGCGACGCCCAGGCGCCTGGCCACTTCAGCCGGCGCGGCCACGGCGGATGCCTCCATCGTCGATTCCTTGATGCGGTAGCCGAGCCGGCTTTCGAGCACTGACATCGCGTCATTGGTCTCCAGGTCTTCCTGTACCAGCCTGCGCATCGCCGGCTCGCGCCCAAGCAGCGTGAAATACGCCACCGGCGCATCGTCCCAGAAGCGCACCGTCGACACGCTCAACACCTTCTCAGCGGGTTCCAGGTCGAGCACGCGCGACACGAACGCCGGGGCGCGAACCAGCTTGACCGACGCCAGCTTGCCGTATGCCAGCTGGCCGCGGGCACGGGCGGTTTCGTAGAAGCCCGTCAGCGCGCCAAGGCTCGGCGTGTCGGTGGGGCGCGTGACGAAGCTGCCCTTGCCGTTGACCTTTTCGATCAGCCCGGCATTGTGCAGGCCAGACAAGGCCTGGCGCACAGTGATCCGGCTCACGGCGAATTCCGTCATCAGCTCGGCCTCGGACGGCAGCTTGGCGCCCGGACCCAGCTGGTTGCGGACGATCCGCTCCCGGATCTCGTTCTCGATTTCCTTGAATTTTGGCAGCGCCACGTTGTGTTCCGCCTGGCGGCGGCTCCAATGGGGGGAATCAGGGATTATACCTATCATGACAGGTCAGGTCGCAAACCCGGTTGACCTGTTATAACAGGTCATGGCAGTATCGCATCGCCAGCGCATGCCAGCGCCCCGGTTTTCTCGAACCGATCACGGCCGCCCGTACCGCACGGGAGCACGCACACCTAACAAGCCACCCAAGGAGACAACCCATGCCAGCCACCGCCCTGACCCTCAGCCCGGAGGCCTTCCGCGCGCAAGACCCGGCCTCCTGGCCGTTCACCGTGCGCCGCTGCACGCCCACCATTGGCGCCGAAGTCGAAGGCATCGATTTCCGCGAAACCCTGGATGAAGGCACCTACCTGGCGCTGCGCGCCGCGCTGCTGACGCACAAGGTGCTGTTCTTCCGCAAGCAGGCGATCACGCCGGCGCAGCACGTGGCCGTCGCGCGCCGCTTTGGCGAACTCGAAGTGCATCCGATGTTCACCAACCATCCCGAGCATCCCGAGCTGGTGGTGTTCGGCCGCGATGGTGAAAAGCGCGGTCGCGAGAACCTGTACCACTCCGATGTGTCCTGGCGCGAGATTCCCTCGATGGGCTCGATGCTGCGCTGCATTACCTGCCCCGAGGTGGGCGGCGACACCATCTGGATCAACATGGCCGCGGCTTATGAAAAACTGCCCGAGGACGTGAAGGCGCGCATTGCCAACCTGAAGGCGGTCCATGACGCGATGCCCGCCTTTGGCGCCGCGCTGTCCGACGAAAAGTATGAAGAAATGCGCGCCAAGTACCCGCCGATGGTGCACCCGGTGGTGCGCACCCATCCGGAAACCGGCGAGAAGATTCTCTTCGTCAACGAGGCCTTCACCACGCATTTCGCCAACTTCGTCAAGGAACAGTCCTACCGCATCGGCTCGGACTATCGCCCGGCCGAACTGGACCTGCTGCAATACCTGTACCGCCAGGCGGCGGCGCCCGAATACCAGGTGCGCCTGCGCTGGCAGCCCGACACCATCGCCCTGTGGGACAACCGCTCCACGCAGCACTACGCGGTGCAGGACTACTTCCCTGCCGTGCGCCACATGAACCGCGCCACCATCATCGGCGAGCGTCCGGTATGAGCGGCCCTTCCCCATCGATTTCTCCATCGATCTGCGAGGCAAACCCGATGAAACTCGTCGACAAGTTCTACATCAACGGCCAGTGGGTGCAACCCGCCGCGGGCGCGGCCCAGGCCGATCTCATCGATCCGGCCACCGAGTCGGTGGCGGGCAAGGTCGCCATGGGCACGGCTGCGGACGTGGACCATGCGGTAGCCGCCGCGCGCGCAGCCTTTCCGGCGTGGTCGGCGTCCACCCGCGAGGACCGCATCGCCCTGCTCGAACGCATCATGGCCGCATACAAGGCACGTCTGGGCGACCTGGCGCAGGCGGTGCGGCAGGAGATCGGCGCGCCGATCACCGTTGCCACCAACCTGCAGGCCGCGATCGGCCTGGCGCAATTGCAGGCCACGGTGCAGGCGCTGCGCGAGTTCGAATTCGAAAGCCAGCGCGGCAAGAGCTATCTCCTGCGCGAAGCCATCGGCGTGGCGGCGCTGATCACGCCCTGGAACTGGCCGCTGAACCAGATCGCCGCCAAGGTGGCCCCGGCGCTGGCGGCGGGCTGCACCGTGGTGCTCAAGCCATCGGAAATCGCGCCGCTCGACGCAAGGATCTTTGCCGAGATCATGGATGCCGCCGGCACGCCGCCGGGTGTATTCAACATGGTCTTCGGCGAAGGCCGCGTGGTCGGCACGGCGCTGTCGTCGCACCGCGATGTCGACATGGTCTCGATCACCGGCTCGACCCGCGCCGGCGTCGAGGTGGCGGTCAGCGCCGCGCCGACGGTCAAGCGCGTGACGCAGGAACTTGGCGGCAAGTCGCCGCTGGTGATCCTGGATGACGCCGACCTGCAGGCCGCCGTGACCAGCGGCGTCGCCCAGGTGATGCTGAACTCCGGGCAGACCTGCATCGCACCGACCCGCATGCTGGTGCCGCGCGCGCAGTATGAACAGGCGGTGCGGATCGCCGCCGCGGCGGCCAACGCGGTCACGGTCGGCGACCCCGCCGATGCGCAGACCAGGATGGGGCCGATCTCGAACCGCGCGCAGTACGAGAAGGTGCAGCGGCTGATCGGCATCGGCATCGAGGAAGGGGCGCGCGTGGCCGCCGGCGGCCCGGGCCGTCCCGACGGGATCGCGCAAGGTTTCTATGCCCGTCCGACCATCTTTGCCGACGTGCGCAACGACATGACCATTGCGCGCGAGGAGATCTTCGGGCCGGTCCTCTGCATACTGCCTTACGACACGGAAGACGACGCCGTGGCCATCGCCAACGATACGGAATTCGGCCTGGCTGCGTATATCGCGTCGTCCAACCCCGAGCGGACCCGCAAGCTGGCCGCGCGTCTGCGCGCCGGCAGCGTGCGTATCAATGGCGCATCCATGGACATCTCGGTGCCGTTCGGCGGCTACAAGGCCTCGGGCAACGGTCGCGAGTTCGGCCCGGAAGGCATCGCCGAGTATCTCGAAACCAAGACCGTCACCGGCTGACCGCCGTTAAAGCCCGGCCAGGTGCGCTCAGGCGGCCTTGCCGGGCGGGGGATGGACGTCCTGCCGCCATTGTCTGACACCAGCAGTCGGCGACGTCCGACAGCCACGCGCCACGGGCCAGCTATCTTTCATAGACAGCGCCAGGCCTTTTGCCGAAGGCGCCTGGATATGGCGACCGTTCCCGACCCCGCTCCCTCCCCGATCCCGCATGCCGAGCCGCCCGCCCCTGCCGAAGTAGACGGGCCGGCAGCGCCGGCCGACGCCCCGATGGTGGCAGTCGCGCCCGCCACAGTGTCCGCGGCGCTGCAGCGTGCCAGCACGGCGCTGGTCGTGCTGGCAGTGCTGTTCTCGCTCTATGCCGTGCATCTCGCCCGCGATTTCCTGGTGCCGGTGGTGATTGCAGTCGTGCTCGCCTACCTGCTCGACCCGGTGGTGTCCGCGCTGCAGCGGCTGGGCGTACCGCGCGTGGCGGCCGGCACTGTAGTGCTGCTGGCGCTGCTGTGCGCGCTGCTCATCGGCGCGTACCTGTTGCAAGGCCAGGTGGAGTCCATCGTCAACAGCCTGCCCGAGGTTGCCAGCAAGCTGTCGCGCTCGGTCGGCGCCCTGCTGAGCGGCGACGATTCGATGTGGCAGAAGGTCCGGCGCGCCGCCACCATGCTCAGCGGCGCCGGGCAGCCGCCGGTGCGCGTACCGCACGTGGTGGTCGACCACTCGGGGGACCAGATCAACAGCATGCTGCTGGCCGGTTCAGTGAGCATCTTCACCATGGCCGGCCAGGCAGTAGTAGTGGTGTTCCTGCTGTACTTCCTGCTGCTGGCGGGCGACACCTTCAAGCGCAAATTCATCAAGATGGTCGGCAATACCATCTCCGAAAAGAAAATCAGCGTGCACATGCTGGACGAGGTCAACCGCTCGATCCAGCGTTACATGGGCATGCTCCTGGCGACCAATGCGGCGCTGGGGGTCTGTACCTGGCTGCTGCTGAAATGGCTGGGAGTCAATAATGCGGGCAGTTGGTCGATCGCCGCGGCGGCGCTGCACCTGGTGCCCTACTTTGGCGCGATGGCGATCGCGGTGTGCCTGGGCATGGTGACGTTCATGCAGTTCGGCACGCTGGGGATGGCTGCGGCAGCCGCGGGCGGTTCGCTGCTGATCGCCACGCTGATCGGCTCGCTCGTCACCACCTGGATGACCGGGCGCATGGCCAGGATGAATGCCGTCGCGGTGTTCGTCGCGCTGCTGCTCTTCACTTGGCTGTGGGGCGTGTGGGGCATGCTGCTGGCGATCCCGTTGATCACCATCGCCAAGGTCGTGGCAGATCATATCGAAGGCCTGGAAGTGGTGGCGGAGTTCCTTGGCGAATAGTCGGTTCGCTTGCCCACGCGCCGGCGCAACGCCGGCCCGGACCCGCGCCCCGTCCGCGCAGCTATACTCGATCCACGGATGCTGCACCACAGCATTTTCCTGGCGGAATTCGTGCTGGAGGAACCAACATGCCTTTGTGCGACCTTTGCCTGTCGCAGCTGGACCGGCCGGGCCATTTCCCGCCCCATGCGGGCCTGCTGAAGTCTGCGACGCTGCGCACCGCCAGCGGCCAGAACGCCTTCGTGTACCGCTGTAGCGATTGCGGCGAAAGCCTGCTGCTGGCCTCTGCCGACGGCGAGGCACCGGACCGGTGGACACGGCTGGACGCCGATGGCTGGCGCTGAGGCTGGAACTGGCGCAATCGGCAAGTCAGCGCTGCGCTTCGGCCCGCCTTGATCCTGGGCAAATCTGCATTGCATGGGGAGCCGGATAATCTGGCTCAAGCGGGCCATTTCCCCCGCCAACCACGCCATGGCCAAGAAATTTCCATTGCACCCAAGCCATCCCGAGCGCGTCTGCTGGGGTTGCGACAAATATTGCCCGACCGACGCCATGGGATGCGGCAACGGCTCCAGCCGGACGCAGCATCCCATCGAACTGCTTGGCGACGACTGGCTCGACTACGGCGACTGGGGCATTGAAGCCCCAGACGCCTCCGCGCACGGACCCGCCCCGGCCTGACCGGCCTGAGCGGCCCCCATCCCCCCCTTCACGCACCCGTCCTGCTTCTCGCGGGACGCCTGGTGCATGCCGGGTCTTTCTCAGGCATCGCGCGATGGCCGGCACGCGCGGCAGGCTCCATACGGCTTTCACGCGTTCACGCGTTCACGCGGCGGCTGCGAGAACCACGACGCGGGCGGGATTACAATCGCCTTCAGGGGCTATACAGCCCTTCCCCTACCGCCCCCACAGCCTCCCTCCGGAACCATCATGCTGAACCTCCAGGATTCCTCGCTGCTGCGGCAGCAGTGCTATATTGACGGCCGCTGGATCGACGGCGAACGCCGCATTGATGTCACCAACCCCGCCACCGGCGAACGCGTCGCCCAGGTGCCGCAACTGGGCGCCGACGAGGCCCGTCAGGCCATCGAAGCCGCCAACCGCGCGCTGCCCGCCTGGCGCGCGCGCACCGCCAAGGAGCGCTCGGCGCTGCTGCGCAAGTGGTTCGAGCTGATCCTCGCCAGCCAGGAGGACCTTGCGCGCATCATGACCGCCGAACAGGGCAAGCCCATCGCCGAGGCACGCGGCGAGATCGCCTATGCGGCCTCGTTTATCGAATGGTTCGCCGAAGAAGGCAAGCGGGTCTATGGCGACACCATTCCCGCACCGGCCACCAACCAGCGCATCGTCGTCACCAAGGAGCCCGTTGGCGTGTGCGCGGCGATCACGCCGTGGAACTTCCCCGCGGCGATGATCACGCGCAAGGCCGGCCCTGCGCTGGCGGTCGGCTGCACCATGGTGCTCAAGCCCGCCTCGCAGACGCCGCTGACTGCGCTGGCGCTGGTTGCGCTGGCCGAGCGTGCCGGCATCCCGGCCGGCGTGCTGTCGGTGGTGACGGGGTCGGCCAGCGCCATCGGCGGCGAGATGAGCAGCAACCCGCTGGTGCGCAAGCTGACCTTCACCGGCTCGACCGAGGTGGGCCGCGTGCTGATGGCGCAGACCGCATCGACCATCAAGAAGGTGTCGATGGAACTGGGCGGCAACGCGCCCTTCATCGTCTTCGACGATGCCGACCTCGACGCCGCGGTGGAAGGCGCGATCGTGTCGAAGTACCGCAACGCCGGCCAGACCTGCGTCTGCGCCAACCGCATCTATGTGCAGTCGGGCGTGTATGACGCCTTTGCGCAGAAGCTGGTGGCCGCGGTGGCCGCGCTCAAGGTCGGCAACGGCATGGACGACGGCGTGCGCATCGGCCCGCTGATCGACGACAAGGCCGTGGCCAAGGTGGAGGAGCATATCGCTGACGCGCTCGGCAAGGGCGCGCGCGTGCTGCACGGCGGCCAGCGCCACGCGCTCGGCCATTCGTTCTTCCAGCCGACCGTGCTGGCCGATGTCGCGCCCGGCATGCAGGTCGCGCGCGAGGAAACCTTCGGGCCGCTGGCGCCGCTGTTCCGCTTCGACACCGAGGACGAGGTCGTGGCGATGGCCAACGATACCGAGTTCGGCCTGGCCAGCTACTTCTATGCGCGCGATCTGGGCCGCGTCTGGCGCGTGTCCGAACGGCTGGAGTACGGCATGGTGGGCGTCAATACCGGGCTGATCTCGAACGAGGTGGCGCCGTTCGGCGGCGTCAAGCAGTCGGGCGTCGGCCGCGAGGGGTCGCACTACGGCATCGAGGACTACCTGGTGATCAAGTACACCTGCATGGCCGGGATCTGAAGCCGCGGCGGCGCGACCAGCGCGAACACAGGGGGGGTTATTCCAGCGAGCAGGCCGAGCGGAAGCGCTCGATCTGGTCGCGGAAGCGCTGCATCTGCTCGAGCTGGTAGCGCGCATGGTCGGCCCCGTACGGCTTGCCTAGCTCATGCAGCGCACCGTCGGCGGCCCGCGACAGCCCTTCGAGCGCCTGCGCCAGCGCCCGCCCTTCCACGCTGCGATGCCGGCGCAGGCGCCACGACAGCGCTTCCTGGCCCTGGCCTAACAGGCTCTGGTCGAGATGGCCGAGCCGGTCGGCAGTGGCCTGCGCGTCATGGAGCGCAGCCAGATAGGCGCACACCGCCGACAGCCGCTGGTTCATCTCGCCACCGCGGCACAGCAGGTCGCCAGCGCACCTGCGCAAGCGCTCCGCCGCGCCGTGCTCGCCCGCCGGCGGGCAGTCGGGCACATAGGTGCCGAGCGGTCGCACCGACAGCGTCAGCCCCGGTGGCAGTACGCTGGTGCACAGGCTGGCCAGCTGGCGCTGCAATGCGCCATCGAGCTCGCAGCAGGCCACCACGTCGGCCTCGACGTAGAAGTCCAGCGACGCCTGCCGGCCCTGCCCGCTGCACACCACCGTGCGCACCGGCTGGTGCCCCGCCTGCACCAGCACGCGAAGCGCCGCTTCGATGCAGCGCTGCGCGATGCCGTCGCCCGACAGCGCACGGACCAGGGCATGCGCGTGCGGCATGCCGGTGATTTCAGTTCGGGTCGGCAGGAACGCGCCCGGCTGGCCCGGGTTGCCGGACAGTCTCAGGCTGGTCTCGACATAGCTCGGGGCTGTACCCGTCATCAATGACTCCGTGTTTTGGTTGCTATGGCCTTGCGGCCGGTGGCGGGGCGCAAAAAGAGGAAGGGCTGGCATCAGCGCGTCCCGCCAGCGGGCTGCGAGGCCATCACGATCGCCGCATGCATGCCGCCCAGCGGGTGCCGCGCCTCGGCTGCCGTCAGCGATGCCAGCACCTTGCAGTCGTCCAGCCGGAAGCGGCACAGCAGCAGGTTCGAGCGTGCCAGGGCCACCATTTGCGCCGGTGATAATTCGGCCAGCGCGCGCCCCAGCTCCTGCCGCATGCCAAGCCGGAACAGCGCCTCGGCTTCGTGCTGGCGCAGCAGGCGCTGCGCCAGCATCAGGTATGACAGGTTCAGCTGCTGGACGTCGCGCAGGATGTCAGCCCCGGCATTGTTGCGGTCCGCCGCGACGGGCGCCGTGCCCGCGCCCGCGTCCGTGACGTCGGCGTGCTCTGGTTTGCGCTTCATTGGATGGATGCTGTGGTCCCCGCGGCAAGGTCCGCGGCAGTGGCCGGCACGTTGTGCGCCGAGATCGTCGGGCGTTCGGCGATGGCGCGCAGCGCGGGCTTGTCGAGCAGCTCGACGCTACGGTGCCGTACGCGGATCAGCCCGATCTCGGCCAGCCGCGAGAACTGGCGGCTGACCGTCTCCAGCGTCAGGCCCACATAGCTGCCGATTTCCTCGCGGCTCATGCGCAAGACGAAGGCCGACGATGAAAAGCCGCGCGCCGCGAAGCCGTCGGCCATCCACAGCAGGAACGTCACCAGCCGCTCCTCGGCGGTCATGAGTGCCAGCATGGTCTGCATCGCCCGCGCGCGCCGCGCCTGGTAGTCGAGCGCCAGGAACAGCTGGCTGGCCAAGGCAGGCGCTGCGGCTGTGGCGGCACTGCCCGGGTCGAGCGCGATCACGCACAGCCTGGTGTCTTCCAGCGCCGTGGCATACGACACGTAGCAACTGCGCGCGAGGCTGTCGAGCCCGACCAGCTCGCCCGGAAAATGGAAGCCAACCACCTGCGTGCGCCCGTCTTCGGTGGTGACATGGGTCTTGACCGTGCCGAAGCGGATCGCATAGAGCGCGGTGACCGGATCGCCGATCAGGTACAGCGGCTGGCCCTTGCGCAGCCGGATGCTGCGCAGCGGCTGCGGACCCGCCGCGGGATGCGCACGCAGTACCAGGCCGGCCGCGTGGCAGCCACGCGCCTGGGGGCAACTGTCGCAGCAAGGCAGGGCGTCAGGCGGCGCGGACTGGCCTTTGGTCGGTGGCAATTGCATCGTTCCGTGACAAAGATTGACGGCGTAGAAAAGCTGTGACCATTCTATGAATTGCACACCGCGTAACAATCTGTACATTCCGAATCACCATCGCGAAGCTTCCGACCGCTCAGGCGCCGCGGCTCGCCTGCTTCGGCGCGGGGCGCGGTATGCTTACGTAACGCGCAGCGCCGCGGCGCGTGCTTTACGGACAGCGCCGGCAAGCCGGCAGCAGCGAACCCAGATTTCGCCATGAAGAAAGCCCCCGCCGGTGCCGACGGCCCGGCCGCACACGCGTCACCCCGCGAAGCGCAAGCCAACACGGCCAGCGACGCGCCCTACCGGACGCTGGTCGAGTCCGTGCAGGACTATGCCATCTTCACGCTCGACGTGACCGGGCACGTGTCGAGCTGGAACAAGGGCGCGGCGCGCATCAAGGGCTATACCCGCGAAGAGATCCTGGGCAAGCACTTCTCGACCTTCTACACGCCCGACGCCGTGGCACGACGCTGGCCGGATGCCGAACTCAAAGCCGCCGCCGAGTTCGGGCGCTTCGAGGACGAAGGCTGGCGCGTGCGCAAGGATGGCAGCCGCTTCTGGGCCAATGTGGTGATCACGGCGCTCAAGGAGCCCGACGGCAAGCTGATCGGCTTCGGCAAGGTGACGCGCGACATGACCGCGCAGCGCCGCACCGCCGAAGCGCTGCGCCAGAGCGAGGAAACGCTGCGGCTGCTGGTGGAAGGCGTGAAGGACTACGCGGTCTTCATGCTCGATCCCGCCGGCAATATCGTCAGCTGGAATTCCGGCGCCTCATACATCAAGGGCTACCGCCGCGACGAGATCCTGGGCCGGCATTTCTCGGTGTTCTACTCCCCCGACGACATTGCCGCCGGCAAGCCGGCGCGGCTGCTCGAACAGGCCCGGCGCGCCGGCCGCGTCGAGGACCAGGGCTGGCGCGTGCGCAAGAACGGTTCGCTGTTCTGGGCCCACGTCATGCTGACCGCCGTCTATGACGAATCGCGCGCGCTGCGGGGCTTTGCCAAGGTCACCCGCGACATGAGCGAGCGCCGTCGCCACGAGGAGCTGGAGCGCTCCAGCCAGCGCATGAGCGAATTCCTGGCCACGCTGTCGCACGAGTTGCGCAATCCGCTGGCGCCGGTGCACAGTGCGCTGGCGGCGATACGGCTGGCGCCCGGCGACGCGGCGCTGGCCGACAGGAGCCTGAGCCTGATCGAACGCCAGGTCACGCACCTGAGCCGGCTGGTCGATGACCTGCTCGACATCGGCCGCATCAACTCCGGGCGCATCGAGCTGCGCACCGGGCCGCTGGAGTTCAACGAAGTGATCGCGCTCGCCGCCGAGGCCGCACGGCCGTCGCTCGACGCCAAGTCGCAGCACGTCGCGGTGCAGACCCACGCCGCGTCGATCCCGATGCACGCCGACAAGACCCGGCTGGTGCAGGTGATGCAGAACCTGATCCTGAATGCGTCGAAATTCTCGCCGGCGCGGACGACCGTCAGCATCGTCACCGCCGTACAAAAACGTACCCTTCTGGTACAGGTGATCGACCAGGGCCGCGGCATCGCGCCGCAATCGCTGGAAGACATCTTCAACATGTTCGTGCAGGAAAGCCGCCCCGGCACCGATGCGCATGGCGGGCTCGGCATCGGCCTGTCGCTGTGCCGCGCGCTGGTGGAGCTGCATGGCGGCACCATTGCCGCGGACAGCGGCGGGCCGGGCATGGGCAGCACCTTCACGCTGCGCCTGCCGCTGCCGGTCGCGCAGGAGACCGCCACGATGCAGCCCCCGGGGCACGCCGCGGCCGGCGGCCATGCCACCATCGTGCAACAGGCAAAGCGCATCCTGCTGGTCGACGACAACCGCGACGCCGCCGACAGCCTGGCGATGCTGCTGGAAATGTGCGGCCACGACGTGACCATAGCCTACGATGGCGTCGAAGCGCTGCACGTGGCGCCGCGCTGCCGCCCGCATATCGCGCTGATCGACCTGGCCATGCCGGGCATGGACGGCTTCGAGGTGGTGCGCGCCATGCGCGGCGTGGCCGGCACCGGACAGACCCACTACGTCGCGCTGACCGGCTTCGGCCAGCCCGCCGACCGCGAGCAGAGCGAGCGCGCGGGGTTCGATGCGCACCTGGTCAAGCCGGTGGAACTGGAAACGCTGTTCGGCACCATCGCCCGACTGCAGCAGTCCGAATAACTTGCGCCGCGAGCGCCCGCTGCACGCCGTGCGCGCGGCGGAAGGCCACCTTCGCCAAAGCCAAACCCGCGCCCGCTTGCGCTGCGACACACTGAGGCCCGTTCCATCGCCAGAAAACACATGGAGGAGACAGCGATGCAGGGTTGGATCAGGCGTGCAGCCAGCGGGCTGCTGTTGGCATTCGCCGCCACGGCGGCAGGCACGGCAATGGCGGACTACCCGGACAAGCCGGTCCGGCTGGTGGTTCCCTTCCCGCCCGGCGGCGCAACCGACCTGCTGGCGCGCGAGATCGGCAATGCCCTGTCGGCGCGCCTGCAACAGCCGGTGGTGATCGACAACCGTCCCGGCGCCGGCGGCAACCTGGCTGCCGTCGCCGTGGCGCGGGCACCGGCCGACGGCTACACCCTGCTGTTCGGCACCTTCGGCTCCCTGGCAGTCAACAAGAGCCTGTACGCCAGGCCCGGCTACGACCCGCTCAAGGATTTCGCCCCGGTAGCATCCGTGGCCTACCTGCCCAATGTGCTGGTGGTCCATCCGTCGGTGCCGGCGCGCACCGTTCAGGAACTGCTGGCGCTGGCGCGCAAGGAGCCGGGCAAGCTGACCTACGGCTCGTTTGGCAACGGCTCGTCGTCGCACCTGGCGGGTGAGCTGTTCACGCACCTCGCCGGTGTCAATATCGCGCACATTCCGTACAAGGGCAGCGCCGCATCGATGACCGACCTGATCGGCGGCCGCATCACGATGATGTTCGACAGCGTCTCCACCGCCCTGCCGTATATCCGCGACAATCGCGTGCGCGCGCTGGCGGTGACCACGCAGAAGCCCTCGGAACAGCTGCCGGGCGTGCCAACGCTGGCTGCCGCGGGCGTGCCCAACTATGAACTGACGGCGTGGTTCGGCGTGGCGGCGCCTGCCGGCACGCCCAAGGCCGTGATCGACAGGCTGAACGGCGAGATCGTTGCCGCACTGAAGCAGCCGGAGCTGTCGGCAAAGCTGGCGGGCCAGGGCACGGTGCCGTTCCCGGCCACGCCCGCGCAGTTCGGCAGCTATATTCGTGCGCAGTACGAGAAGTGGGACGGCCTGATCAAGTCCGCCAATATCCGGCTGGACCAGTAACCGGCCGGGTCAGCCGGCGGCGCCGGGCAGCGCGCCAAAGCGCCAGGACAGCCGCCGCGCCGCCTGCCGCACCAGCGCGGCGGGCGCGCCTTGCGTGCCGCTGTCGAAGCTGCCGCTCGACCCCATCACCGCGATCACCAGTGCCAGGCTGCCGGTATGGTCGAACACCGGCGCCGCCAGCGTATCGATGCCCGGCACCGGGTGGCTCAGCGCGTTGTCGATCTGCGCCGCGCGCACCTGTGCCAGGCGGGCGGCGTAGTCGGCCGTAAGCTTTCCGTCTTCCCCCAGCACCTGCCCGACGGCAGCGCCGGCCATGCGCAGGTAATCGGTTTGCAGCAGCCCGGCCAGCACGTTGCCGGGCAGGTGCGCGGCCACGGTGCGGCCGATCGCGGTATTGACCAGCGACAGCACCGTGCCGACGCGCAAGCTGACATGCTGCGGCCGCGCCGATTCCTCCAGCCTCACCACGGTTGGACCCATCGGGCCCAGCACGGCCATGGCCACGCTCAGGCCGGTGGTGCCGGCGAGCTCGATCACTTCGGGCTCGGCCTCGCGCGTCGGCGACAGCCGCTGCAGCGCGACCAGGCCGAGCTCCAGGCCCAGAGGGCCGCACCGGTAGTTGCCCGCGGCATCGCGCGCGAGCAACCCGGTCTTCTGCAGGCTGACCAGGTGCGGGAATGCCTTGGCGGCGGGCATGCCGGCAGCCAGCGCCAGGTCGCGCAAGGCCAGCGGACGGCCCGCGGCGACCAGCGCGCCCAGCAGCTGGCCGGTGCTGTCGAGGGACTGGATACCGCGCTGCGGCTTGCCGCCTTCGGCGTCGGCTTCCGGGCTGGTGATGGCGTCCTGGTCGGGTATGCGGGTCGGGGTCATGCCGGGCTTTCCTCTTCCGTACCTTCCCCACCTTCCGCGCGCAGGGTCGCGGCGATATCGGCCGCCGCCGCCAGCAGCGCCCGTGCGGCGGTGCCATTCCAGTCGACGTCGATGGCGCCGGTCGAGCCAACCAGCGTGAGCACCAGCCGCAGCGCCCCGGCAGCGTCCAGCACCGGCACGCTGAGACTGCTGACCGCGGGGCTGGGCGTGTCGATGCTGCGCTCGATGCCGCGTTCGCGGATGGCCTGCAGCGTGGCGCCGAAGTCAGCCAACTGCGCCACCAACTGCGCGTCCGTGGCTTCCGGCTGCTGCGCGCGCCACAGCGGTTGCCACTGCGCCGGCGGCCGGAACGCGCAGTAGACGCGGCCGGTAGCGGTGGCCGCCAGTGCCATCACCGTGCCCACGTGCAGGTTCACATGCAGCGGCGCGCTGGCGGGCACGTAGCGCACGATCGTCGGCCCCTGCGGCGCCGCGATGCTGATGGCCACGCTGAAGCCCGACGACTGCGCGAGCGCGTCGACGCGCGGCAGCGCGGCGCGGTAGGCCGGATCCTGCTCCAGGCGCAGCATGCCGAGCTGCAGCGATAGCGGTCCGGGCTCGTAGCGGCCGGAGACATGGTCGCGCTTGAGCAGGCCCAGGCGCGTCAGGCTGACGAGGTAGGCGTGCGCCTGCGCGGGCGCCAGCTGCGCCGCCTCGGCCAGTGCGGCCAGCGGCATCGGTACGCGTGCCGCCGCCAGCGCGGCCAGCAGCCGGCCTCCGACTTCCACGCTCTGGATGCCGCGCTGGGCCTTGTCCGCCTTTTCCGGCTTGCCTTCCATTTCAGCGTTGCCGGCCGCGCCGGTTGCCTTGCCCCTGGCCATCGCCACCTTGTGTGATCGGAAACCCCGGATATTAATCGAACGCCATCCACGCGCCCTCCAACCAGGGTAAACCCGCAATCGATCGGCACCTGATCTGGTGATCCAGATGGCCGCAAATAAATTTGCCATAGGCTAATGCTTTAGCTATTGATTAATTAAACGACGTTTCCTAAGATTGCACTACCCCGTCGCAACACGCAGGCACCACCGCGTGGAAGACCCATAGAAACGGGGCGAGACAGCCCGTGCCGCCAGCCCAGTCTGCGGCACCAGCGCCGTGCGCACGTGCCGTCTTGCCTCCCACACAAAGGAAAGACGCCATGTCCAAGGCATTCGCATCCCAGGCCGACCTCGAAGCCAAGCAAGTCACCTTTACCCAGCTGTCCGAGAACACCTGGGCCTACACCGCCGAGGGCGATCCCAATTCCGGCGTGGTGATCGGCGACGACGGCGTGCTGATCGTCGACACCACCGCCACCCCGGCGATGGCGCAGGACCTGATCGCGCGCATCCGCACCATCACCGACAAGCCCATCAAGTACGTGGTGCTGTCGCACTACCACGCGGTGCGCGTGCTGGGCGCATCGGCCTACTTCGCCGAAGGCGCGCAGCAGATCATCGCCAGCCGCGGCACGTGGGAAATGATCGTCGAGCGCGGCGAGGCCGACATGAAGTCCGAGATCGAGCGCTTCCCTCGCCTGTTCGCCGGCGTCGAAACCGTGCCCGGCCTGACCTGGCCGACGCTGGTGTTCGACAAGGAAATCACGCTGTTCCTCGGCAAGCTGGAAGTCCGCATCGCCCACTTGGGCTCGGGCCACACGAAGGGCGACACCGTGGTCTGGCTGCCGCAGCAGAAGGTGCTGTTCTCCGGTGACCTGGTCGAGTACGACGCCGCCTGCTATTGCGGCGACGCCCAGCTGGAAGAATGGCCCGCCACGCTCGATGCGCTGCAGGCGCTCAACCCCGAAAAGCTGGTTCCCGGCCGCGGTCCCGCGCTGACCACGCCGGACGAGGTGAAGAAGGGCCTTGCCTACACCAAGGACTTCGTCACCACGCTGTTCCAGTCGGGCAAGGAAGCCGTGGCCGAGAAGCTCGACCTGAAGGCCGCGATGGCGCATACGCGCCAGGCCATGGATCCCAAGTTCGGCCATGTCTTCATCTACGAGCACTGCCTGCCGTTCGATGTCTCGCGCGCTTATGACGAAGCCAGCGGCATCCGCCACCCGCGCATCTGGACCGCGCAGCGCGACAAGGAAATGTGGGCCGCGCTGCAGGACTGAGCGACAGAAGAACCCACGACAAGTCGGGCAACGAAGCATCAAGAGTTGGATGGAGAGACAGGCAATGAGCAACATCGACTACCAGCGGTTGTCGTTTGAGTACCAGCCCTGCGCGGAACAGCGCGGCGCGCAGGCGGATGGCCCGGTCCATCCTGTCGTGGTGGTGGGCGCCGGCCCGATCGGACTGGCTACCGCCATCGACCTGGCCCAGCGCGGCGTGCGCGTGGTGCTGGTCGACGACGACTGCACGCTGTCCACCGGTTCGCGCGCCATCTGCTTCGCCAAGCGCACGCTGGACATTTTCGACCGGCTGGGCTGTGGCGAGCGCATGGTGGACAAGGGCGTGAGCTGGAACGTCGGCAAGGTGTTCCTGCGCGACCAGCAGGTCTACAGCTTCGACCTGCTGCCGGAAAGCGGCCACCGTCGCCCGGCCTTTATCAACCTGCAGCAGTACTACGTCGAAGGCTTCCTGCTGGAGCGCGCGCAGGCGCTGGCCAATATCGAGATCCGCTGGCACAACAAGGTGGTCGGGCTGGAGCAGCGCGTGGATGGCGCGGTGCTGACCATCGAGACGCCCGAAGGCTGCTATCCGCTGGCCGCGCGCTACGTGGTGGCCGCCGATGGCTCGCGCAGCCCGATGCGCAGGCTGCTCGGCCTGGACAGCAAGGGCCGCACCTTCCGCGACCGCTTCCTGATCGCCGACGTGAAGATGGAGGCCGACTTCCCCAGCGAGCGCTGGTTCTGGTTCGACCCGCCCTTCCACCCCAACCAGTCGGTGCTGCTGCACCGCCAGCCGGACAGTGTCTGGCGCATCGACTTCCAGCTCGGCTGGGATGCCGATCCGGTGCTGGAAAAAACGCCCGAGCGCGTGATCCCGCGCGTGCAGGCGCTGCTCGGCAAGGACGTGAAGTTCGAGCTGGAATGGGTCAGCGTGTACACCTTCTCGTGCCTGCGCATGGACAGCTTCCGCCACGGCAATATCCTGTTCGCCGGCGACTCGGCGCACGGCGTGTCGCCGTTCGGGGCGCGCGGCGCCAACAGCGGCGTGCAGGATGCCGAGAACCTGGCATGGAAGCTGGCCTACGTGCTGCAGGGCCACGCCGCCGACAGCCTGCTCGACACCTATGCCAGCGAGCGCGAATACGCCGCCGACGAGAACCTGCTGAACTCGACCCGCGCCACCGATTTCATCACGCCCAAGAGCGCCGTCAGCCGCGTGTTCCGCGACGCGGTGCTGACCTTGTCGAAGCGGCACGCCTTTGCCCGCGGCCTGGTCAACAGCGGCCGCCTGTCGGTGCCGGCCGTGCTGCACGGCTCGCCGCTGAACACCGCCGACGCCGATGAAGGCTATGCCGGCGGCATGGTGCCGGGAGCGGTCTGCGCCGACGCGCCGGTGTCCGGGCCGCAAGGTGCCGGCTGGCTGCTGTCGCACCTGGGGCAGGATTTCACCGTGCTGCTGTTCGGCAATCACGATGCCATCGACGCCGCCACGCTGGCGGACCTGTCCGCGCTCAGGCAAGGCACCGTACCGCTGCGGCTGGTCTACGTCACGGACGCGGCGCAGCCGGCGATGACCTGTTCCAGCGCCACGGTGCTGCGCGACGACCAGGGCCTGGCCGCGGCCCGCTACGGCGCCGCGCCCGGCACCTGCTACCTGGTGCGCCCCGACCAGCATGTGTGCGCGCGCTGGCGCCGCGCCGACCCCGCCGCGATCCGCGCCGCGCTGGCGCGCGCCACCGGAGCCGGCCTGGCCGCGCCGGCCCCGGACCGGATCGCCGCCTGAATCACGCCGGACAGCACGCCGGACAGCACGAAAACAGGAGACGACAACATGCCCGCCACCCTCAACACCCAACCCAACCTGGCCCGGCCCGACGATTTCTACGAAGCGTTGATCGAGATGCACCGCGACCTCGACGACGCCCAGAGCCAGGCCGCCAACGCGCAGCTGATCCTGCTGCTGGCCAACCATATCGGCGACCACGACGTGTTGCTGGCCGCACTGCAGGCGGCTCGCGAAGGCGTGGCCGACATGCCGGGCGCGGCAGCGCCGGCAGCCTGACCCGGCACGGGCGCGGCCAGGCCGCGCCCCACACCGCTCTTTCGCTGGCCCGACCCAGGTCCGCCAGCTAGCGCGCAGCAGACGCGCCCGGCAGCGCCATCCCTGGCTGCAACCACCCCGCCGCAACCCGCGCAGCCACCACCGCAGCTACCAACAATATGGAGACAAACACCATGAGCCATCCGGTCTCAGGGGATCTTGCGTCCCTGCACCTGACGCCCACCACTTCCACCACTGCCCCGCCCACGCTGGCGGCGTACGAGGAAGACGCGCTCTACCGCAAGGTATGGCTGCGCATCATCCCCTTCCTGTTCGTCTGCTACGTGGTCTCGTTCCTGGACCGCATCAACATCGGTTTCGCCCAGTTGCAGATGAAGCAGGACCTCGGCTTCAGCGACGCCATGTACGGGCTGGGCGCCGCGATCTTCTACGTCGGCTACGTGCTGTGCGAGGTGCCCAGCAACATGCTGCTGGCGCGCTTCGGCGCGCGCCGCACCTTCACGCGCATCATGGTGCTGTGGGGCCTGGCATCGGTGGGCATGATGGCCGTGTCGACGCCGGCGCAGTTCTACACGCTGCGCTTCCTGCTGGGCGTGTTCGAGGCTGGTTTTTTCCCCGGCATCGTGCTCTACCTGACCTACTGGTTCCCCGCGCGGCGCCGCGCCGCGGTCATGGCCATCTTCTTTGCCGGCGTGGCGGTGGCGGGCGTGCTCGGCGGCCTGGTCTCCGGCTGGATCATGCGCGACATGGCCGGCGTGCTTGGCCTGCAGGGCTGGAAATGGATGTTCGCGATCGAAGGCGCGCCCGCGGTCTTCCTGGGGTTGATTGCCGCACGCTGCCTGGTGGACGGTCCGGAACACGCCCGCTGGCTCAGCGCCGGCGAGCGCGCTTACCTGATCCGCGCCGCGGCCGGCGAGGCGGCCAACGCCGCCGATGCAGGCAAAGGCGGCCATTCGCTGCAGGCGCTGCGCCAGGTGCTGCGCAGCCCGCGCGTGTACCTGTTCGCCTTTATCTATTTTTCGCTGACGTGCGGCTCGCTCGCGCTGAGCTTCTGGATGCCGCTGATCATCCGCGACTTCGGCATCACCGATGTGATGTCGGTCAGCCTGTATTCGGTGGTGCCCAATGCCGTCGGCGCGGTCGGGCTGATCCTGATCGCGCGCCACTCCGACCGCACCGGCGAGCGCCACCGGCACTTCCTGCTGTGCACCGCCGGCGGCGCGCTGGCGCTGGCCGCGCTCACGCTGCATCCGACCAGCCTGGCCATGATGCTGGCGATCCTCTCGGTTGCCGCCGTGCTGATCTTTGCCGCGCTGCCGGTGTTCTGGTCGCTGCCGCCCAGCTACCTGCCGGGCGCAGGGGCAGCGGCCGGCATTGCGATGATCAGCAGCGTCGGCATCACCAGCGGCATCGTCAGCCCATGGGTGATCGGGCAGATCAAGACCCGCACCGGCAGCCTCGACCATGCGCTGTTGCTGCTGGCCGCGCTGTTGCTCGCCAGCGGGCTCGCGATGTGGCTGGGCGTACCGCGCCAGGCCACGCAAGGATCCCGCCAGGCCCGGCAGGATTGACCTGCAGGAAAGGCCTGCAACGGGTTTCGTCAAACCGGAATGTCCGCACCCGCGCGGGTGCGGCGTTCAGTGGGACCGGCCGCAGGGAATGACCTGCGCGATCTCCTCGCGCATCACCTCGACCACATCATCGATCTCCAGCCCTTCGGCCGTCACCAGCACGTCCTGTCCGCGGCCGATCGCGTAGACCACGCCGCGCCAGCGGCCGGGCTCGACGGCCTCGCACAGGCGGATATTGAACTCGGTGTCCTGGTCCTGGCTGTACACCGTCACCAGGTCACCAATCTGGGGTGCCCGGACCGATTCTCCGTCGAACGCCCGGGCCACCACGGTCACCGGCGACTGCGTCAGTCCCCTGGCAAATCTTGCACGCATGGTCCGCTCCTCTAATGCGATCCAAGTCCAGCTTACAAGAGGGGCGCCAAATAACCAGAAATTTCAACGAGAAAGTCGGGCTTGCTGCCCTCCGCGCGCACTCTGGGCTGTCAGACAGCGCCGGATAGACAGCCGCCGTACATTGCCCACAATAAAGGCATCGACAGTCAAGGAGACAGCAAAATGGGCACCAGCATACACGTCGTGCCGCATCGGGATGGCTGGGATGTCATCCATGAAGGCGCTCGCTACGCCGAATCCCACCACGCCACCCAGGAAGAAGCCATCGCCGTCGCGACCACGCAGGCGCAACGCGAGCATGTTGAACTGCTGGTCCACGGCCGCGATGGCCAGATCCGCTCGCGCAACAGCTTCGGCCACGATCCGCGCACCATACCGGGCTAAACCGCGTCTCGCCGGATAACGCTTCCGGCGTCCAACCCTGCGCAGGCACATCGATGCCAACGCACCGGGACGACCACAATGACCTGAAGTCAGCTGCCGCCATCGCAGCCGCGGCCGTGCCGCTGCCTCGGGTCGACGACCCGCGCAGAGCCCCTTCTCCTCCCCCTTCGCCAATGCACTCGCGGTGCAGGCCGAAGCGCTTGCCACGCACCGGGTGGTACTGCTGGGCGAAAGCACGCACGGTACCGCGGAGTTCTACCATGCACCCGGCCCGACAGCTACGAACACCTGTTCCGCCAGGCCGCACGCGCAATGCTGGCTCGACTTGCGGGGCGCGCGCGGCGGCGCGCTCGACGACGCCCGCAACGCGTTGCGGCCGCCGCGGCAGGAGCGCTTCATCGGGGTCATCTACCGGCCCGAAACGGAATTGCCGAGCCACTAGGCGCGCGCGACACTGCCGCGGCAGTTCGACGCGCTGCTGTGGTTCGACCGCTCGCGTGCGGTCCCGGCGTTTCCGGCCAGTCCGGCTCCGGGCGCGCCGGAAACGTGGCCGACCGGACTATAGAGCAGAGGCTATTTGCGGGATTTTGGAGCCTTCGGCTCCGACGCCGGATAGTCATACCGCTGCGCAGACTGCGGCCCCTCGTTCACCGCTGGCGACGCCGGCATGGCGGGCGTGGCCGGTGTTGCGCGGCCGCCGCTGGTGGAAGGCGAAGCAGGGGAAGCAGGCGTAGCCGGCGTGGCGCGGCGCGTATCGCCCTGCCCCGGAATGACATCGGACGCAGCCATCCCCGGCGCACGGGTGTCGGCGCCCGGCCGCGTGGTCTGCGCCCAGGCCGGAACACTCAGCAGCACGGCCAGTGCAAAGCTTGCAAGGTGCTTCATGGCAGTAACTCCTTGTTTCTCCTTGTTGCCGTGGATAGCCGGCCAACACCTTGGCAGCCGGCCGCGAAGCCTTGGCCGATGCGAAAGTCGTGCCATGCGGCGCTCCCCTGCGCCTCACCCGCCGGTACGGTCCGGCGCCACGCTGACGTGGTTGACGACCTCTCGCGCGCCGCCGGCCGCGCGGATGCACGCCTCGATCGCCGCACGAGCCGCCTGCGTGCCGACCGCGCCTTCGATGGTGACGCGCCCGTCTGTGACGTTCAGCGCGATCTCGCTGACATCGAGGCCGCTGTCCCACAGCCGCGCGCACAGCGCGGCCTGCAGTTCGACGTCAGCGGCGGTGACAGCAGTGCCGCGCGGATTGGCTGGCGGCGTATTGGAAGAATCCTGCATGCGTGGCCCCCGGCGTCAGTACATGCGCATGCCATGGCCCGGATGCGCAGCCGTAGTCTCGCCCCGCGCCACGCGCAGGTGGTTCACCACCTCCGTGACGCCGTAGATCTCGTCCGCGATATCTTCGATCCGGTACTTCTGCTGGCGATGGGGCACGCAGCCCTCCAGCGTGACCACGCCTTGCTCCACCCGCACCTCGACGTCTTCCACCTCAAGCCGGGCGTTGCGCGCGAGCTGCTCGCACAGGTCCTCGAGGATGCGCGCATCGCTGCGCTGGTAGTTGCGCGGACCTACCGGACGTACCGGGCGCGGGCCGCCGCGATACAGGTCCATGCGCTCGTTGTAGCCGGTGAATTGGCGGTAAGGATCACGCCCGCGCGGCGCTTGCCCGGCGCGTGCGTCTGACGCGCTGCCGGGCTGCCGGCCGTGCGTGCCGCCGAATTCGCCGGGCTTCACCGGCTTGTCATAGTCATAGACGCCATAGGCGCCTACGTAATGGCTGCGCATGTCGGTTTCGGGCACGGCGCTTTCGTGCCACGGTTGTCCGCGCCAGTTGTCTCTACGGTCCATTGTCGTCTCCGCTTGCGGTGCCGGTATCTGCAGCGCCGCTATCTGCAGTAGCGCTGTCTGCCGTACTGCTATCTCCCGTACCGCTATTTCTGCCGCGGCGGCACCAGGCCGCGGTCGGGCTGGCTGAGCTTGCCGGCGCGCAACTGCCGCACCGCGCATGCCAGCGCACGCGCCACGTTATCCACCTCGCCAAGCACGCCTTCATCCTCGTCCAATTCCACATGGCTGGTGGCATATGGCTTGTAGTAGCCGATAAACCGATCCAGCCGCGCCTGCGGGCCGGCATCGACCAGGCCCATCCAGTCGAGCCAGTCGGACAGCGCGCGGCGCACGCCTTCGATGCCGGCCACGTCGCCGTGGACCACCAGCCCATAGGTACGGCCTGCCAGATGCTTGGGATAGTCCCACCCCGCCAGTTCGATCGACTTGGCTCGCACCACGTCCTTGCCCTGCGTGCTGGTCGGATCCGGGTTGCCGCCATCGGCACAGACCAGCCTGTCCATCATCAGCTTCAGCGGGCTGCTGGCCTGGTACCAGTAGACCGGCGTGACGATCAGCACGCCATGGCAGCCGGCCCAGCGCGGATAGATGTCGTTCATCCAGTCGTTGATCTGGCCGAGCGCATGGTTGGGGTAGCAGCTGCAGGGCCAGTGGCATAGCGGCATCGACGTCGAGACGCAGCCCTTGCACGGATGGATGCGCAAGTCGGCATCGGACGCAAGCAGGCTCAGGTCGAGCATATCGGCTTCCATGCCCTCCGCTTCCAGCGTTGCACGCGCACGCTGCGAGAGTCGCCAGGACTTGGACATCTCGCCGGGGCAGGTGTAGTCGTTGCGCGCCGCGGCACAGACCAGCAGCACCCGCGAGGGTGTGGCAGGGTCGGCCTGCCGCTGCTGCGCCACGCGCACCGCCTCGCTGGCCGCGCGCCATTCGTCGGACAGCTCATAGTCCGGATCGGCGTAGCCGGGCCCGGCCCTGTGCTTGAGCGGCGCCTTGCGGCCCTCCTGGTAGGCCTCCCACGCAATGCGCTCGAGCCGCGCCAGGGCTTCATCCTCGTCACGGTAGGCAGGGTCGGTGAAGCGCGCCATGAAGCGCCGCCGGAAGGTTTCGCGCGGCAGCGGCACGCTCACCTGTCCCTTGCGAACATCGGCGGGATCGCCGGGATAGCGCGGCTTGCGGGGTGCATCCGGCGCCGGCTGGTTCGGCTTGTGCGTCGGGTCTGGCATAGGTATCTCCATGCGACTCTTGACTCTGGTGTGGGTGCCGATGCAGGACATGCAAGATAAACGCCACCATCCGCCCGCCAAGTGCAGCGGGTGCGGCCACGCAGCTTTTACAAGGCCGCCGCCGGCGCTGCATGTACATTTTTCCTCGCTTGAGGCGCCTGCGCGACGCTGCGACGACCGCTGGCCGGCGCGGCGCCGGTGCGGCGGCACTGGCACGGAAACTGCCGCCGCTGCCATCAATTCCACTCCGGATGCCGTCATGGATGTGATGGAAATTCTGGTCGATGTGATGCGCGAGGACGACGCGCTGAAGAAGAATCCCGCCGTACCGTGCCGGAGTGCCCGGCAATGACCCAACGCGACGCAAGCGCCGGCTCGGGCGATAACCGCAGCATCGCCCGCTACCTCAGGCGCCACGGCATCCAGGTGGTGACTGCGGAATCGTGTACCGCTGGCCTCATTGCATCGCGCATCGCCGAAGTGCCGGGCTGCGGCGACGTCCTGTATTGCTCGATCGTCGCGTATTCGCCATCGGCGAAGGAGCAGTTGCTGCGCGTGCCGTCGGAAACCATCCGCCGGTACGGGCTGACCAGCGAAGAAGTGTCGCTGGCGATGGCACTGGGCGCGATGCAGCTCACCGGCGCCGACCTGGCGCTGGCGAACACCGGCGTGGCCGACGACGGCGGCGACGGTGACACCCCGGCCGGCACGCAATGCTTTGCCTGGGTCTTCCGCCGACCCGGCCATGCCGGCCATGTGGACGGCGAAGTGCTGGCCGCGCCGGCGGGCGTGGCGGTGTTCACGGAAACCCGGCGCTTCCCCGGCGAACGCAATGCCGTGCGGGAAGCCGCGGCGGACTGGGCGCTGGCCCGGATCTGCCATTACCACGAACTGGCGCGCCGCGGCGAAGGCACCCGCACCGCGGCGCGCGGCTGAATTGCCGGACACGCCCTCGGGCGAAACGGCATAACCCAGGGCCCTGGGCCCGACCGACGTAGTCTTGCAATGGAGACCATCATGAAACGCACCCTCGCTACCACGGCACTGGTCGTCGGCACCGCGCTCTGCCTGCCGGCCTTCGCCCAACAGGCGCCGGCCTCGCCTACCGCGCCGAATCCAAGCGCGCCACCGATCGAAGGCGCCGGCGCCTCGCGCAACCAGCCGGCCGCCACCGACATGACCACGGCGCCGACCGACACGACCAAGGACACCGCCAAGAAGTCCAAGTCGACCGGCAAGCAGGCCAACACCGCCCGCAGCAAGAAGCCTCGTGAGCAGGGCGCGCCGGCCGCACCGACCGCCGATGCGCCGAGCGGCCCGAAGGGCGACTCGCCGGACCCGGCGACCAAGCAGTAGCGCATTGCCGTTGCGCATGCGTTGAGCGCAATCGTAGCGGGGCTTCTGCGGACGGGCTCCCGCCCGATGGGCGCTGCTCAGGTATCCCCGCGCAGCGCCCGGGTCGCCTGCGCCAGCGCGGCTTCCCGCTCGCGCTTGCGCCAGCGGTGGCAGCGCCACAGTTCTTCCAGGTATGGCAGTCCGGCGAGCAAGGCGACTGCGATAAGCAGTCCGCCCAGATAGCCTGGCGGCAGCGGCGTGGGCTTCCACACCAGCGCCAGGCGCGCCGGTTCGCTGCCCGCGCCGAACAGCGCCAGGAACTGGCCCCAGTGCATCACCATCACGTATGAGGCCGCAGCCATCGGCAGGACTTCGAGCAGGCTGTGCATATGCTGCTCGACCGGTGCGATATGGCGGCGCTTGCTCGCGTACTGCACGTCCCACCACGCCGTGGCCTCGTGGAGCACCAGCGCCGCCAGCACGACGGCGATCACCAGCGCATTGACTTCCAGGAACAGCACCATCAGCAGCGGCAGGCCGACCTCGGCCAGCATCAGCATGTGCAGCAACGATTCGCGCACGCCGGCGTTGCGCTCGATGTGCGTAAGCCGGTGGCACAGCCAGTCCCCTGCGCCGGCGAGCAGCCACAGCGGCACGAGGCCGTACATCAACACCAGGCGCGCGGCGTGTTCGAAAGCTTGCAGGTCGGCAGAAGCTGCAGTGGGCATGGTGGGGGGATCCCGACAGTGTCCCGATAGCGTCCCGGCAGTAACCGGCTACGGACGCGCCGGCTGCGAACGGTATTGTTCGCGCAGCACCCGGAACAGCTCATGGTTGACCTGCACGCCGCGATACTGGCGCCGCACTACCGCCCGCACGCGCGAGCCCAATGCGAGCGCCCGCAGCGCGCGCGCATAGCGCCGCTGCACCGCCAGCTCGCCCTTGCTGACCGCATGCAGGATGGCGCGGTCCGAGCGGTGCTTGCCAGCACCGCCCCGGCATGCTTCGGCCGGCATCGCCTCTGGCAACTGCCCGAGCTCCAGCAGGCACGCCTGCAGTTCCTGCGCAGCCAGCGCAAAGGCATTGGCGCGGCTGGTCAGCAGCGACTTGAGATGCGGATTGGCGGCGGCGCGAGCCGCGCGCCGGCAATCGTGCTCGCCCTCGCGCGAGACCGCGATCAGCGCGTTGAGCACCAGGATCTTCTTCTTTGCCATCGCACACCTGCCTGGTCCGCGGTCGGACCCGTGAAGTCATCGATCGGGGCCGGCCGAGGCCGGCGGTTGCTGGCGGGCGCCCTGGACATGGCGCATGTCGGCGCGGGACAAGGATAGTGGCTCGGCGTCTGCGCTGCCAGTGCTGTCGCGGGCCGTGCCAAAGGCCCGGCGCGATGCCGCTTGCCAGGCCACGCGTGTTTCGCGCATGCCGCGCAGGTTCATACCGATCAGCGCCAGCTGCAGCACGATCAGCGCATAGGCATCGCCGTGCCACCCCCACGCGATCCATAGCACGTTGCTGGCCAGGAACACCCAGAACCCGGCGCGGCGCCGTCCGATGGAGCGCGATCCAACCAGCCATGTGGCCAGCACCGTCACCACCATCGCCGGCCATTGCGCAGCCTCCAGCCACCAGTCCATGCGCGCTCCCCGTTTTGTCCCTCGTGACATAGGTGACAGAGGGCAAGAAGCGTACCGGGCATTGTGAGTGCGCGCCGCGTGCCAGGCCCGCGGCCGCTTCTTGCCATGGGGCATGGCGTACCCGGTACTTTTTACAAGCGATAGCGTTTGACGCACATTGCCTTTCGCCGGAAATCCTTTGGCACGACGGGGCTCCGCCGCATATCTTCTATCGAGCGGGCGCGCTGGCACGCACTTCGCATGAATGTGCCATCCCCGCCGGCTGGCCATGTGGCGCCGGGGGTCTTTGTTGCACCGCCGGAGCCAAACAGCGGGAGGATTTTGTGCGGATCTGCCAGATCGACCTGACCGGAACCCCGGACGCCGACGAACACGCCTTGCAACGCGTGGCGGCACTGGGCTTCGACCACGTACTGATCGGCGGCTGGCCGCACCTGGCGGGGGCTGACACGCTGGCGGCGTGCGCCCGGCACGGGCTGGCGCCGCTGCTCGACATCTCACTGGACCGCTACAGCGCCGATGGGGAGCGCGCTGCCGATCCCGGCTGGATAGACGCCGCCGCCCCCGCCTTCGCCCCCCACGAAACCGACAACCATATTCCCGGCGCACGCCTGCGCTGGCATGACCAGCAGGTGGCCGTGGCATTGGTGCAATGGTGGGCCGCGCGGCTGCGCCGGGCATGGGGCTCGGGCGTGGCCGGCTTCTGCTGCCGCGCGCCGGCACGCGTGCCCGGCCGGCATTGGGCGGCGCTGGCAGAAGCGCTGCGCAACGACGCCGCGCCCCCCGAGGCGCGCGGCACGCCGCGCCTGCTGGCGTGGACGCCCGGCCTGACCCCCGCACAGCTGGACGACCTTGCCCCTGCCGGCTTTGATGGCGCCTTCTGCTCGCTGCCGTGGTGGGACTTCCGCAGCGCCTGGCTGACCGAAGAAATCGCACGGCTGCGCCGCTTCGGCCACGTGCTGGCGGCCCCGGCGCTGACGCCTGCCAGCCAGGATGCGGTGAGCGCACGCCGCGCGCTGTGGACCGCTGCCGCGATCGGCGACGGCATCCTGGTGCCGGCCGGCTTCGAGACCGGCGGGGCGCTGGCGCGCGACCCGCTCGCACCGGCTGGCGCAGGCCAGGAAGGGGCACCTTACGACATCACGCACGAACTGCTCGAGGCGACCACGTGGCTCGCCTCGCGCGACCCCGCGCCGGCGCTGGAGGTGCGGCTGCTGAGCGGGCCGGGGGCACCGCTGACGGCGCTGGCGCGCCTGCCCGCACCGAACAGCCTGTGCGCGGATCCCGCCGCAGGCAACGGCTTTGCCGAGCCCGATGGCGCCCCGGCGTTGACGGTGGTGGTCAATCCCGACCCGATGGCGCCCGGCACGCTCGGTGCCGACCGTGTGCTGAGCGCGCTGCCGCATGCCAGCGCCCATCTCGAAGCCACGCCGGGCGGACCCGGCGGCACGCTCGACGCCTACCACCGGCTCGACGCGTTGGGCTCGATCACGCTGGCACCCGCCGACATCCGCCTGTTTGAAGCGCCGCCGGTGCCGCTGACCCGGCCCGGCATGCCGCGCGCCGATGCCAGCGCGCCGCACGGACACGAAACCCTTTCCGCGACCGGGCTGGGCAGCGTGGTCGCCGCCATGGAAGCCCCGCGCATCGCCATCGAGCGGGTCGAGCCCGCCTGCGACGACGGCCGCTTCGCGGTGCGGCGCGTGGTGGGCGAACGCGTGGAAGTCAGCGCCGATATCTGGATGGACGGGCACGACAAGCTTGCCGCCGCGGTGCTGTGGCGCGCCCCCGGCGAGACCGACTGGCACGAAGCGCCGCTGCGCCCCGTGGTCAACGACCGCTGGCAAGGCAGCTTCCCGCTGGTGGCGCTGGGTCGGCATGAGTTCACGGTCGAAGCGTGGCGCGATGCCTATGCCAGCTGGCTCGACGAAATCGGCAAGAAGCGCGCCGCCGGCCTCAACGTCAGCCTCGAAATCGAGGAAGGCGCCCGGCTGATTGCCGACGCCCTGCTGCCGCCCGCCGCCAGGCATGGCAACAACGCAAGGAAAGGCAATGGCAGGAAAAGCGTCCATGAGCCCGCCTCGGACAGCGAACTGTCGGCCATCGTCGATGAACTGACCGCTGCCGCGCGCGACGACGAGCAACGCCTGGAGATCCTGCTGTCGCCACGCACCGCCGCCGCCATGCAGGCCCACATGGCCACGCCGGCCGGCCGCCAGTTCGTCTCGCGCCACCCGGTGGCGCTGCCGGTGGAAGCCGACCGCCTCGCCGCCCGCTACGCCAGCTGGTACGAGCTGTTCCCGCGCTCGCAAAGCAACGACGAGCAGCGCCACGGCACCTTCGACGATGTCATCGCGCGGCTGCCTGCCATCCGCGCGATGGGCTTCGACGTGCTCTACTTCACGCCTATCCACCCGATCGGCCGCACCCACCGCAAGGGCCGCAACAACAGCCTGCGCGCCGAGCCCGGCGAACCGGGCAGCCCCTATGCCATCGGCGGCGAGGAAGGCGGGCACGATGCCTTGCACCCCGAGCTGGGCACGTTCGACGACTTCCGCCGGCTGTGCGGCGCCGCGGCCGCGCACGGGCTCGAGATCGCGCTCGACTTCGCGATCCAGTGTTCGCCCGACCACCCGTGGCTGAAAGACCATCCCGAATGGTTCGCGCACCGCCCCGACGGCTCGCTGCGCTACGCCGAGAACCCGCCGAAGAAGTACGAGGACATCGTCAACGTCGACTTCTACGCCGTGCCACCCGCCGGCGCCGCGCTGTGGCAGGCCCTGCGCGACGTAGTGATGTTCTGGGCGGATCACGGCGTGCGCATCTTCCGCGTCGACAACCCGCATACCAAGCCGCTGCCGTTCTGGGAATGGATGATCGCCGACGTGCGCGCGCGCCACCCGGACACCATCTTCCTGGCCGAGGCCTTCACGCGGCCGAAGATGATGGCACGGCTCGCCAAGCTGGGATTCAGCCAGTCATACACCTACTTCACCTGGCGCAATACCAAGTGGGAGCTGACCGAGTACCTGACCGAGCTGACGCAGGGCCCGCTGCGCGAATTCTTCCGCCCGCACTTCTTCGTCAATACGCCGGACATCAACCCCTACTTCCTGCACCACGGCGGCCGCCCCGCATTCCTGATCCGCGCCGCGCTGGCCACGCTGCTGTCGGGCCTGTGGGGCATGTACAACGGCTTCGAGCTGTGCGAGAGCGCGCCCTTTGTGCTCGACGGCAAAGTGCGCGAGGAATACCTCGACTCCGAGAAATACCAGTTGCGCGCCCGTGACTGGCACCAGAGCGGCAACATCGTCGCCGAGATCTCGCGCCTGAACGAAATCCGCGCCGGCCACCCCGCGCTGCAGAGCCACCTGGGACTGCGCTTCTACCACGCCGGCAGCAATGCCGTGCTGTGGTTCGCGCGCTTCATCCCGGGCAGCGACTACCTGTTCGGCGACGACGTACTGCTGGCCGCGATCAACCTGGACCCGCACAATGCGCACGAGGCCGATATCGAACTGCCGCTATGGGAATGGGGCCTGTCCGACCATGCGCGCGTGGCCGTGCACGACCTGATGCGCGGCCAGCGTTTCGAGCTGCAGGGCAAGCACCAGCGCATCCGCCTCGACCCCGCGCAACTGCCCTTCGCGGTGTGGCACGTGCGCCCGCTGGACCGGCCGGCGCCGCGCCCCGCCGCCGCCCCGGCATCGGCCGACCCGCATGGCGCCTGACCGGCATACGTGGAGACACGA
The DNA here is from genome assembly GCF_017815025.1 of Cupriavidus phytohabitans. Taxonomy (NCBI): domain Bacteria; kingdom Pseudomonadati; phylum Pseudomonadota; class Betaproteobacteria; order Burkholderiales; family Burkholderiaceae; genus Cupriavidus; species Cupriavidus phytohabitans. The sequence continues at coordinate 28,477 of NZ_JAGIQB010000040.1, read as the reverse complement.
TGAAACGCCTCACCGAAACCGCCAGCGCCGCGCTGCTCAATGCCGACCCGCTCTGGTACAAGGACGCGGTCATCTACCAGCTGCACATCAAGTCGTTCTTCGATGCCAACGGCGACGGCGTGGGCGATTTCGCCGGGTTGCTGGCCAAGCTCGACTACCTGGTGAACCTTGGCGTCGACACCATCTGGCTGCTGCCGTTCTACCCGTCGCCGCGCCGCGACGACGGCTACGACATCGCCGACTACCGCAACGTCCATCCCGACTACGGCACGCTGGCCGAGGCGCGCCGCTTTATCGCCGCGGCGCATGCGCGCGGGCTGCGCGTGATCACCGAGCTGGTGATCAACCACACTTCGGACCAGCACCCGTGGTTCCAGCGCGCGCGGAAGGCCAAGCCAGGCTCCGCCGCGCGCCGCTACTACGTCTGGTCTGACCACGACCAGGCCTATGCCGGCACGCGCATCATCTTCTGCGATACCGAGAAATCCAACTGGAGCTGGGACCCGGTCGCCGGCGCCTACTTCTGGCACCGCTTCTACTCGCACCAGCCCGACCTGAACTTCGATAACCCGCAGGTGCTCAACGAGGTGCTGTCGGTCATGCGCTTCTGGCTGGACATGGGCATCGACGGGCTGCGGCTGGACGCGGTGCCGTACCTGGTCGAGCGCGAGGGCACCAGCAACGAGAACCTGCCCGAGACCCACGCGGTCATTCGCAATATCCGCGCCTACCTCGACCAGCACTTCCGCGGGCGCATGCTGCTGGCCGAAGCCAACATGTGGCCGGAAGACGCGCAGCAGTACTTCGGCCTGACCGGCCCCGAGCCCGAAGGCGACGAATGCCACATGGCCTTCCACTTCCCGCTGATGCCGCGCATGTACATGGCGATCGCGCGCGAAGACCGCTTCCCGATCACCGACATCATGCGCCAGACGCCGGAGGTGCCGCCCAACTGCCAGTGGGCGATCTTCCTGCGCAACCATGACGAGCTGACATTGGAAATGGTGACCAGCAGCGAGCGCGACTACCTGTGGGAGGTCTATGCGTCCGACCGGCGCGCGCGCATCAACCTCGGCATCCGCCGCCGGCTGGCGCCGCTGATGGAGCGCGACCGGCGCCGCATCGAGCTGATGAACAGCCTGCTGTTCTCGATGCCGGGCACGCCGGTGATCTACTACGGCGACGAGATCGGGATGGGCGACAACATCCACCTGGGCGACCGCGACGGCGTGCGCACGCCGATGCAGTGGTCGCCCGACCGCAACGGCGGTTTCTCGCACGCCGACCCCGAGCGGCTGGTCCTGCCGCCGCTGCAGGGACCGCTGTACGGCTATGAGGCCGTCAACGTCGAGGCGCAGACGCGCGACCCGCATTCGCAGCTCAACTGGATGCGACGCATGCTGGCGCTGCGGCGCAAGCACCGCGCCTTCGGCCGCGGCACGCTGCGCTTCCTGTTCCCCGGCAACCGCAAGATCCTGGCGTACCTGCGCGAGCACGAGGGCGAGCACATCCTGTGCGTGGCCAACCTGTCGCGCGCCCCGCAGGCCGTCGAGCTGGATCTGTCCGCGTTCAACGGCCGAGTGCCGGTCGAAATGATGGGCGCCACGCCTTTCCCCGCGATCGGCACGCTGACCTACCTGCTGACACTGCCGCCCTATGGCTTCTACTGGTTCGTACTGAGCGAGGAGGCACAGCCGCCGTCATGGCATGTGGAAGCGCCTGAGCAGATGCCAGACCAGATCACCCTTGTGATGCAGAACATCGGCCGCCCCGAACTGACCGATGCGTCGCGCCGTGCCCTGGCCACCGAGGTGCTGCCCCACTACATCAGCCGCCGCCGCTGGTTCGGCAGCAAGCACGAGCGTATCGAGCGCGTCGGCATGGCGTACCTGCTGCCGTTCACGCGCGGCAGCAGCGGCGAGGATGTCTACCTTGGCGAAGTCGAGGTGGCGTTGTCCGGCCGCACCGAGCGTTACCAGTTGCCGGTCGGCATCCTGTGGGACCGCGAAAGCGCCGACAGCGTGTCGCAGCTGGCGCACGGGCTGTCGATGGCGCGTGTGCGCCAGGGCAGCCGCGTGGGGCTGGCCACCGACGGCTTCGTGGTCGAGCCGTTCGCGCGCGAGGTGGTGCAGGCGCTGCGCCGGGGCGCGGAGCTGCAGGCCGGACCGGACCGGATCCGTTTCCGCGCCGAGCCGGGACTGGCAGCGCTGGAGCTGGAGCGCGACCCGATCGAGTGGATGTCGGCCGAGCAGTCGAACAGTTCGCTGTCGTACAACAACACCGCGGTGCTCAAGCTGGTGCGGCGGCTATCCGGCGGCATCCATCCCGAGGCCGAGATGACGCGCTATCTGACCGCGCGGGGCTATGCGCACTCGGCCCCGCTGCTGGGCGAGGTCGTACGCACCGGCGCCGACGGCGTGCCGCATACGCTGATGCTGCTGCAGGGCTATATCCTGAACCAGGGCAACGGCTGGGACTGGACCCTGGACTACCTGGGCCGCGCCATCGACGATGCGCTGCCGGCGCAGGAAAGCGAGGCCGAGTTCGCCGAGGCCATGACCGGCTACGCGGCGCTGGCGGGCACGCTGGGGCGGCGCCTAGCCGAGCTGCATGCGGTGCTGGCGCGCCCGACCGACGACGAGGCTTTTGCGCCGGTGCCCGCCACCGAGGCCGATGCGCGCGACTGGGCGGCGCAGGCGCTGCAGGCGCTGCACCGCGCGCTGGCGCTGGTCGGCAAGCGCGCCGACAGCGTCCAGGGCTCGGTGCAGCCGGCGTTCGAAGCCGACGCGCAGACACTGTTGGCTGCGCACGGCGCACTGCCCGCGCTGGTCGAACAACTGGCCATGGCCGCGCCCGGCAGCCTGCGGACCCGCTTCCACGGCGACTTCCACCTTGGCCAGGTGCTGATCGCGCAAAACGACACCTACCTGGTCGATTTCGAGGGCGAGCCGGGCATGCCGCTGGACTGGCGCCGGCGCAAGACCTCGCCGCTGCGCGACGTGGCCGGATTGCTGCGCTCGCTGGATTATGCCGCCGCCACGGTCGGCACCGACCGCCAGGAGCGCACCCACACCGAGCTGCCGCCGCAGCTGGCGGAACGCCGCGCGCTGCTGCTCGAGCGCTTCCGCGCCACCGCCAACGAGGCCTTCCTGAATTGCTACCGCCAGCATATGGAGGCATCGCCCGCTGCCTGGGTCGACCCGGGCCAGTTGCAGCCGCTGCTGGACCTGTTCCTGCTTGAACGCGCCGCCTACGAGGTCGACTACGAAGCCGCCAACCGGGTGGCGTGGATCGACCTGCCGGTCAGCGGGCTGGCACGCCTGCTGCGCAAGCTGCTGGCGCGGCCGGGAGGCCAGCCATGAGCCCCCCGACCGCGGCAACGCGCGGCGCGCCGGGCACCGGCATGCTGCCGGGCCACGAACTCGACGCGCTGCTGGGCGCGCGCCACCACGACCCGTTCGCGGTGCTGGGCCCCCACTCCGACGGCGACGGGCTGCTGGTGCGCGCCTGCCTGCCCGGCGCCGTGGCGGCGCAGTTGGCCTCTGCCGATGGCGCCACGCTGGCCGAGATGGAACGGCTGCACCCCGGCGGCATCTTCGCTGCGCGCCTGCCCGGCAACGAGGGCCGCGCCACGGCGTCGGACTATCGCATCCGCGTGACCTGGCCGGACGGCACCGAGCAGTGCAGCGCCGACCCGTATGCCTTCAACCTGCTGCTGGGCGAACTGGATCTGCACCTGATTGCCGAGGGCCGCCACTTCGAGCTGGGCGAGTGCCTGGGCGCGCAATGGCAGCGTGTGGACGGCATCGACGGCGTGCGCTTCGCGGTGTGGGCGCCGAACGCGCGGCGCGTGTCCGTGATCGGCGAATTCAACGGCTGGCACCAGGCGCGCCATCCGATGCGGCTGCGCCATCCCAGCGGCATCTGGGAGCTGTTCGTGCCGGCCGCACTGGGCGCCGAGCCCGGCAGCCGCTACAAGTACGACCTGCTCGACCCGGACGGCACCGAGCTGCCCGACAAGGCCGACCCGCTCGCGCTCGCCACCGAAGCGCCGCCGGAGACCGCCTCGGTCGTCACCGCGCCGGGCAAGGGCGCGCCGCCGTTCGAATGGCACGACGACGACTGGATGGCGCGCCGCAGGGCCGCCGATCCTTACGCCCTGCCGATGTCGGTCTACGAAGTCCATGTCGGCTCCTGGCTGCGCGCCGCCAACGACAGCCGCCACGGCTGGGACATCCTGGCCGAGCGGCTGGTGCCATACGTGCAGGAGCTCGGCTTCACGCATATCGAACTGCTGCCCATTACCGAACACCCCTTTGGCGGCTCGTGGGGCTACCAGCCGCTGTCGCTGTATGCGCCGACCGCGCGGCTGGGGCCGCCCCAGGCCTTCGCCGCCTTCGTCGACCGCTGCCACCAGGCCGGCATCGGCGTGATCCTGGACTGGGTGCCGGCGCATTTCCCGACCGACCCGCACGGGCTCGCGCGCTTCGACGGCACCGCGCTCTACGAGCACATGGATCCGCGCGAAGGCTTCCACCAGGACTGGAACACGCTGATCTACAACCTCGGCCGCAACGAGGTGCGCGGCTTCCTGCTGGCCGGCGCGCTGCACTGGCTGGAGCATTTCCATGCCGACGGGCTGCGCGTCGACGCGGTCGCTTCCATGCTCTACCGCGACTACAGCCGCGAGCCGGGGCAATGGGTACCGAACCGCTACGGCGGCCGCGAGAACCTGGAGGCGGTCGCGTTCCTGCGCGAACTCAACAGCGTGGTCCATGAACGCTGCCCCGGCACGCTCACCATCGCCGAGGAATCCACCGCCTGGCCCGGCGTCACCGCCAGCGTGGCCAGCGGCGGGCTGGGCTTCGACTTCAAGTGGAACATGGGCTGGATGCACGACACGCTGCGCTACCTTGGGCATGAGCCGGTACACCGCGCCTGGCACCACCAGGACATGACCTTCGGGCTGGTCTATGCGTGGTCCGAGGCCTTCGTGCTGCCGCTGTCGCACGACGAGGTCGTGCACGGCAAGGGCTCGATGCTCGGCAAGGTGCCCGGCGACAACTGGCAGCGCTTTGCCGGCCTGCGCGCCTACTACGGCTTCATGTGGAGCCATCCCGGCAAGAAGCTGCTGTTCATGGGCGGCGAGCTGGCGCAGTGGCAGGAATGGAACCACGACGCCGAGCTCGACTGGGCGCTGCTGGACCACCCCATGCACCGCGGCATGCATGCGCTGGTGCGCGACCTGAACCGGCTCTACCGCGAGCTGCCGGCGCTGCACGCGCTCGACCACAGCCCCGAGGGCTTCCAGTGGGTGGTCGGCGACGACAACCACAACAGCGTGTTTGCGTGGCTGCGGCGCGCCGCGCCGGGCAGCCGCGAAGTCGTGCTGGTGGTGGTCAACATGACGCCGGTGCCGCGCCGGGGCTACCGGGTCGGCGTGCCCTTTGCCGGCACCTGGCGGGAATGCCTGAACACCGATGCCGAGTGTTATGGCGGCAGCAATGTCGGCAACGGCGGCACGGTGACGGCGGTGGACGTGCCCTCGCACGGGCAGCCGGCCTCGCTCGCGCTGACACTGCCGCCGCTGGCCACGCTGGTGCTGCGGCTCGAGCATGCCGAGGGTGAATAAGGCGCAACGACATGACCCGACCCTTCGCGGACCGGCTGCTGCCGGGCAAGCCCTACCCCATGGGCGCCCACTGGGACGGGCTGGGGGTCAACTTCGCGGTGTTCTCGGCGCATGCTTCGCGCATCGACCTGTGCCTGTTCTCCGAGAGCGGCCGCAAGGAACTGGCACGCCTGCCGCTGCCGGAATGCACCGACGAGATCTGGCACGGCTACCTGCCCAACGCCGCGCTCGGCACGCTGTACGGCTACCGCGCGCACGGCCCCTACGATCCCGCGCACGGGCACCGTTTCAATCCGCACAAGCTGCTGCTGGATCCGTACGCGCGCCAGTTGAGCGGGCCGGTGCGCTGGGCCGACGCGCTGTTCGGCTACCGCCTGCAGAGCGCGCGCGGGGACCTGACACCGGACCGCCGCGACAGCGCCCAGAGCATGCCCAAGGCCGTGGTGATCGACGAAAGCTTCCACTGGGGCGACGACCGTCCGCCCGCGGTGCCGTGGCCTGCCACCGTCATCTATGAAGCCCATGTGCGTGGCCTGTCGATGCTGCGCGACGACCTGCTGCCCAACCTGCGCGGCTCTTTCGCCTCGCTGTGCGACCCGCGCTTTATCGACCACCTGGTGCAGATGGGCATCACCACCGTCGAGCTGCTGCCCGTGCATGCCATCCTGCAGGACCGCTTCCTGCTGGAGCGCGGGCTGCGCAATTACTGGGGCTACAACACCATGGCCTACTTCGCCCCGGAACCGGCCTACCTGGGCACCGGGCAGCTGCAGGAATGCAAGGTGGCCATGCGGCGCCTGCATGCGGCCGGCATCGAAGTGATCCTGGACGTGGTCTACAACCACACCTGCGAGGGCAACGAGCTGGGGCCGACGGTATCGTGGCGCGGCCTGGACAACGCCAGCTACTACCGCCTGATGCCGCACGACGGGCGCCACTACATCAACGACACTGGCTGCGGCAACACGCTCAACCTGTCGCACCCGCGCGTGCTGCAGATGGTGATGGACTCGCTGCGCTACTGGGTGGAGTGCTACCACGTCGATGGCTTCCGTTTCGACCTGGGCAGCACGCTGGGGCGCGAGGGCAACGGCTTCGACCAGGGCTCGGGCTTCTTCGATGCGCTGATGCAGGACCCGGTGCTGAGCCGCGTCAAGCTGATCTCGGAACCGTGGGACCTGGGCCCCGGCGGCTACCAGCTCGGCAACCACCCGCCCGGCTTTGCCGAGTGGAACGACAAGTTCCGCGACGCCGTGCGCCGGTTCTGGCGCGGCGATGCCGGCAAGCGCGGCGAACTGGCCGCGCGGCTGGCAGCCTCGGCCGACCTGTTCGACAGGCGCCACAGGCGCCCGTGGGCCAGCGTCAACTTCATCACCGCGCACGACGGCTTTACGCTGGCCGACCTGGCCAGCTACAGCACCAAGCACAACGAGGCGAACGGCGAGGACAACCGCGACGGCACCGATGACAACGCCAGCGCCAACTGGAGCCCGGACGGCAGCATTGAAGGCCCGACCGACGATCCGGAAATCCTGGAGCGCCGCAGCCGCGTGGCGCAGGCCCTGATGGCCACGCTGCTGCTCGCGCAAGGCACGCCGATGCTGACCGCCGGCGACGAATGGGGCCGCACCCAGCATGGCAACAACAACGCCTACTGCCAGGACAACGAGATCTCGTGGCTGGACTGGAAGCAGGCCCAGACGCCTGGTGCGCAGCCGCTGCAGCACATGGTCCGGCGCCTGCTTGCGCTGCGCCGGCGGCTGCACGCGCTCACCGGCGACCGCTTTGCCCATGGGCGGCACGAGCCGGCGCGCGGCATCGCCGATATTGCCTGGTTCGATACCGACGGCAATCCGCCCACGCCCGAGGAATGGGCCGACCCCGAAATCCGCACGCTGGCGCTGCGCCGCGCTGCCCCGCCGCCGCAACCCGAGCGCCCGCAACTGGGCTCGCTGCCGGAAGAAGAGGCGGAGGGGGACGATGCGCGCACCGTGCAAGTGACGCTGCTGCTGCTCAACGCCGGCGAGGCCGACGCGTCGTTCCTGCTGCCGGAGCCCAGGCTGGCCTGGACCCTGCTGTTCGACAGCAGCCGGCCCGAAGCCACCGAATCCGAGCTTGCCGGCGAAACGGTGGGCGAAAGCCAAATGGTGCCGGGGCATTCGCTGGTGCTGCTGGCTGCCCCCGCGCGCAGCCGCGAGAGCCCGCACCAGGAAAGCCCGCCGCTGGGGGCGCCGCAGGAGACACAGGAATGACCCGACGCATGCACGGCAGCGCCGCGCCGCCTCCAACGCCACTGCAGAAGCTGGCGCTGCGCGCTGACCTGCAGCCGCATTGGACGGATGCCTGGGACCAGCCCCGGACCGTGTCCGACGACGCGCTGCGGCGCGTGCTGGACGGCCTTGGCCTGCCCTGCTCCACCGCCGGCCAGTGCGAGGCCTCACACGCCTGGCTCGCGGCCGATGATGCCGCCCACGCGCTGCCGCCGCTGGTCACCGCCGAACGCGGCCAGCCCGTGGCGGTGCCGTGGCCGCACACGCTGCCGCAGCGCGCGTACCGGCTGACGCTCGAAGACGGCGCCATCGTGACCGGCACCGCGGTGCGCGCGCCACACGCGGGCGGCGATCCGGCCGGCGCCATGCTGCTGCCCCCGGTCGACGTCTGCGGCTACCACCGGCTTGAACTGGGCGATGCGCAAACGGTGCTGTCGGTGGCACCTGCGCGCTGCTACGGCGTAGCGGACGCGCTGCGTCATGCCGGCCGCACTGCCGCCGGCGCCGGCGCACGCCCATGGGGCCTGGCGGTGCAGCTCTACAGCCTGCGCCGCGGCGCCGACTGCGGCATGGGTGACCTGACCGCGCTGGCCCAGTGCTGCACCAGCGCCGCCGCCCTGCACGCCGACGCGGTCGCGATCAATCCGCTGCACGCCGGCTTTGCAGCGCTGCCGCAGCGCTACAGCCCGTACGCGCCCTCCAGCCGGCTGTTCCTGAACCCGCTGTACGCCGATCCCGCCGCGATGTTCGGCCAGCAGGCGCTGGACTCTGCCATCGCGGCGCTCGGCATCGGCGAGCAGCTGGCGGCGCTCGAAGCGCTCACTGAGATCGACTGGCTCACGCTGGCGCCATTGCGCTACGCCGTGCTGCACTGGCTCTGGCAGCGGCGCGAGACCCTGCTGCCGCGCACGGCGCTGGACGACTGCGCCGCCTTCCGTGCCCGCGGCGGCACGGCACTGCATGCGCATGCCTGCTATGAAGCGATCCAGGCGCAGCGGCTCGCCACGGCCAGCAACGGCATGAACCACGCCGCGGCGCCGGACTGGCGCTGCTGGCCGGTCACGCTGCGCTCGCCCGCCGATGCCGTGGTGGCGGCCTTCGCCCGCGACCACGCCGACGACGTGGCCTTTCACGCCTTCCTGCAATGGCTCGCCGCCGATGGCATGGCACGTGCGCAGCGCGCCGCGCGCGACGCCGGGATGGCGGTGGGCGTGGTCTGCGACCTGGCCGTCGGCGCCGACCCGGGCGGCAGCCAGGCGTGGACACGACAGCAGGAAATCCTGGCCGGCTTCCATGCCGGCGCGCCGCCGGACGTGTACAACCCGCTTGGCCAGGACTGGGGCGTGGCGGTGTTCTCGCCGCGCGGCCTGCGCCGGCAAGGCTATGCCGCCTTCCTGGAGATGCTGCGCGCCAACCTTTCCCATTGCGGCGGGCTGCGCATCGACCACGTCCTGGGGCTGGCACGTATGTGGCTGGTGCCCGCGGGCGCGTCCGCCAGCGACGGCGCCTACCTGCGCTACCCGCTCAAAGACCTGCTGCGGCTGGTGGCGCTGGAATCCTGGCGGCACCGCGCCATCATCATCGGCGAGAACCTTGGCACGGTTCCCCCCGAGCTGAACGCGGCGCTGGCCGCGCGCGGCGTGCTCGGCATCGACGTGCTGTGGTTCCAGCGCGAGGAAGTGAAGGCGGCCGCAGGGGCGGCCGATCCGGCCATCGAGGCCGATCCGGCGCCGTTCCAGCCGCCCGCGCAGTGGCCGCCCGAAGCCATCGCCACCACTTCCACGCACGACCTGCCCACCGTTGCCGGCTGGTGGGCCGGGCGCGACCTCGACTGGCGCGACCGGCTGAAGCTGCTCGCGCCCGGCGAAACCCTGGCGCAGGCGCAGGCAGGCCGCGCCCGCGAGCGCGGCGCGCTGTGGCAGGCGCTGAACCAGGCCGGGCTGTGCCACGGCCCCGAACCCGACTCCGCGCACGCGCCGCTGGATGCCGTGCTGGCCTGGCTGGGCACCGCCCGCACCGCCATGCGCGTGGTGCCGCTGGAAGACCTGCTGGGCGAGTTCGAGCAGCCCAACCTGCCCGGCACCACCAGCGTCCATCCCAACTGGCAGCGCCGGCTCGACCCCGACGTGCGCACGCTGGCCGACGCGCCGGCGCTGCGCGACCGGGCGCATTCGATCTGGCAAGCCGTCCGCAGTGGCGGCCACGGCACCCGGCATCCGCCGCCGCGCGGCTAGCCGCCGGTGCCGCCTGCCAGGGTGGCGCCGAACCCACCCGCGCCGCGATCCGGGCGCGCACTTGTCCCCCATCCGCTAAGCTTGACCCACCAGCATGCGCAGGAGGTTCCGCCATGAAGGAAGTGATCCGGCCCGAGCACGCCGACGATACCCGTACCGCCCTGTCCGGCGCCAGCCTGCGCCGCGCGTTCCTCGACCACGTGTTCCATACCCAGGGCAAGCTGCCCGGCCACGCCAGCCAGAACGACCTCTACCAGGCTGCGGCGCATACCGTGCGCGACCGCCTGGTGCAGCGCTGGATCAGCACCGCGGAAGCCTACCTGGGCCAGCCTTCGCGCACCGTGGCCTACCTGTCGGCCGAATTCCTGATGGGGCCGCACCTGGGCAACAACCTGGTCAACCTCGGCATCTTCGACGAAGTCAACGAGGCCATGGCGGCGGCAGGACTCGACCTCGAGCGCATCCTGGAGCAGGAAGTCGAGCCGGGGCTCGGCAACGGCGGCCTGGGCCGGCTGGCGGCGTGCTTCATGGATTCCCTGGCGACGCTGGAGATCCCGGCGCTCGGCTACGGCATCCGTTACGAGTACGGCATCTTCCAGCAGACCATCATGGATGGCATGCAGGTGGAGAAGACCGATACCTGGCTGCGCAACGGCAACCCGTGGGAGATCCAGCGCTCCGAATGGGCGGTGCAGGTGCGCCTGGGCGGCCACACCGAGCACTACACCGACGACCGCGGCCACTACCGCGTGCGCTGGGTGCCGGCCAAGACCGTGGCCGGCGTGCCCTTCGACTCGCCGATCCTGGGCTACCGCGTCAACACCGTGAACACGCTGCGGCTGTGGCGCGCCGATGCGACCGAAGCCTTCGACTTCCATACCTTCAACCGCGGCGACTACCTCGGCGCCGTGAGCAAGAAGGTGACGTCGGAAAACCTGACCAAGGTGCTCTACCCCAACGACGAGACCACCCAGGGCAAGGAGCTGCGGCTGGAACAGCAGTACTTCTTCGTCGCCTGCTCGCTGCAGGACATGCTGCGGCTGCTGGCCGTCGACGGCATCCCGGTGACGCGCTTCCACGAGAAGTTCGCGGTCCAGCTGAACGACACGCACCCGGCGGTAGGCATCGCCGAACTGATGCGGCTGCTGGTCGACGAAAACGACCTGCCATGGAACCAGGCCTGGGATATCACCTGTCGTGCCTTCGCCTACACCAACCACACGCTGCTGCCCGAGGCGCTCGAGCGCTGGCCGCTGCCGCTGTTCCGCCGCGTGCTGCCGCGTCACCTGGAGATCATCCTGGAGATCAACGCGCGCTTCCTCGACGAGGTGCGCATCCGCTTCTACGGGGACGAATCGCGGCTGTCGCGGCTGTCGCTGATCGACGAGCACGGCGAGCGCCATGTGCGCATGGCCAACCTGGCCTGCGTCGGCAGCCATGCCATCAACGGCGTGGCCGAACTGCACTCGCAGCTGATGCGCGAAGATGTGCTTAAAGACTTCTACGCCATGTGGCCCGAGAAATTCACCAGCATCACCAACGGCGTCACGCCGCGGCGCTGGCTGGCGCTGTCCAACCCGAGGCTGACGCGGCTGGTGACGGATGCGATCGGCGATGGCTGGATCTCCGACCTGGAGCGGATCCGCGTGCTCGAGCCCTATGCCGACGATGCCGGCTTCCGCCAGCAATGGCAGGCGATGCGGCGCGCCAACAAGGAAGACCTGGCGCAGCTGATCCGCGACATCACCGGCGTGGTGGTGGACCCGACCTCGATGTTCGATGTGATGGTCAAGCGCATCCACGAATACAAGCGCCAGCACCTGGCGGTGCTGCACGTGATCGCGCTGTACCACCGCATCAAGTCCGACGCGCACGCCGAGATCCATCCGCGCACCTTCCTGTTCGGCGGCAAGGCCGCGCCGGGCTACGAATACGCCAAGCTGATGATCCGCTTCATCACCTCGGTCGCCGACGTGATCAACCGTGACCCGCAGGTGCGCGACCGGCTCAAGGTGGTGTTCCTGCCCAACTTCAATGTCACCTACGGCCAGCGCATCTATCCGGCGGCGGACCTGTCCGAGCAGATCTCGCTGGCGGGCAAGGAAGCCTCCGGCACCGGCAACATGAAGTTCGCGATGAACGGCGTGCTCAACATCGGCACCATGGATGGCGCCAATATCGAGCTGCGCGAGGCCGTCGGCAACGACAACTTCTTCCCGTTCGGGCTGACCGCGCCCGAGGTCTACGCACTGCGCGCGAGCGGCTATGACCCGGCCGCCTACTACCACAGCAACCCGCAACTGCGCGCGGTGATCGACCTGGTGCAGCAGGGGTTTTTCTCGCGCGGCGATCCGGCGCTGTTCCGGCCGCTGTTCGATCCCCAGGCGGGGCATGATCCCTACCTGCTGCTGGCGGACTTCGCTTCCTATGCCGAATGCCAGCAGATCGTCTCCGACGCCTATGCCGACCCGGATCGCTGGCAGCGCATGTCGGTGTTGTCGTGTGCGCGTTCCGGCCGTTTTTCATCGGACCGAGCCATCCGCGAGTACTGCGAGCGCATCTGGAACGTCGAGGCGGTGCCGGTGCGGCTGCTGCACCGCGCCAGCGGCGCGCCGTGGCAGGTCGACCCGGGCGCCCGCGGGCCGCGCGCGGCATAGCCATGCACGCGCAGGACGCGCGCGTAGTGTGCGGTATCGCATGCGCGGGGCGCCGCATGCCGGGCAGTACTTTCTACAATCGCCCTTGTAACAAGGCTTCGGCACGGCCGCTCCCCTGCCCGCGCGCCGCGCCGCAAAAGCGCCGTTCTGCTGGCATGGAGTTCGCATCGCGCCAGGGGGCCGCCGCAAGGCAACTTGAGTCCGCCTACCCGGACGCCAACCGATGGCAGGAGCCGAATTTGAACGCAAACCCGTTTCTACTCGCCCCGGGTGCCAGGTCCGCCCTGCCCAGCCTGGCCCCGTTCGACTGCTTTGCCGCGCCCTCTTCGCGGGCCTTCTCCTCCAATGACGAACATGCGCAGGACTACCTGTTCGGGCCGGCCTGGTTGCCCGATGGGCGCGTGCGCTTCCGCCTGTGGGCGCCCGATGCGGCGGAGCAGGGCCATGCCGTGCGGCTGGAGATCGCGGGCCTTGGGCCGGTCCATATGGCGGCGGGACCCAACGGCTGGTTCGAAGCGATCGTGCCGTGCTGCGAGGGCGCGCGCTACTGGTTCCGGCTCGATGACGGCACCACGGTGCCAGACCCGGCCTCGCGCTGGCAGGCCGACGACGTGCACGGCCCGAGCATCGTGCCGGCGCGCGATGCCGGTGCCTCGTACGCCTGGACCTGCCCCGACTGGCGCGGCCGGCCGTGGCATGAAGCCATCGTCTATGAAATGCACGTCGGCCTGTGCGGCGGCTTTGCGGGCGCCGCGCAGCAATTGCCGCGGCTGGCCGCGCTGGGCTTCACCGCCATCGAACTGATGCCGCTGGCGGAGTTTCCCGGCGGACGCAACTGGGGTTATGACGGCGTATTGCCGTTCGCGCCGGAGTCCAGTTACGGCACGCCGGACGAGCTGCGCGCGCTGGTCGACCGTGCGCACGCGCTCGGCCTGATGGTGCTGCTGGATGTGGTCTACAACCACTTCGGGCCGGAGGGCAACTACCTGCACCGCTATGCCAGCGCCTTCTTCCGCGCCGACCGGCGGACCCCGTGGGGCCCGGCCATCGATTTCCGGCGCCCGCAGGTACGTCGCTTCTTCACCGAGAATGCGCGCTACTGGCTGGACCAGTTCCGCTTTGACGGACTGCGGCTCGACGCGGTCCACGCCATCGAGGACGAAGGCTGGCTGGCCGCGCTGCCTGGCGAACTGCGCCCCATGCTGGCCGATGGCGCTGGCGGCAACCGCCACCTGCACCTGGTGCTGGAGAACGACGAAAACGACGCCGCGCTGCTGGCGCAGGGCTTCGATGCGCAATGGAACGATGACGCCCACCATGCGCTGCATGTGCTGCTGACCGGCGAGGACGATAGCTACTATCGCGACTACGCCAGGCCCGCCGGCGCTGTCGCCGCCGTCGATGCAGGGGAGCGTGGCCAACACGCGCTGCGCCATCTCGCACGCGTGCTGGCGGAAGGCTTCGCCTACCAGGGCGAGCCGTCGCTGCACCGTTCCGGCGGCGCCACCGCCACCGCCACCGCCACCGCCACGGCCGCCGTGTGCCGCGGCCAGCCCAGCGCGCATCTGCCGCCTACCGCCTTCGTCACCTTCCTGCAGAACCACGACCAGGCCGGCAACCGCGCCTTCGGCGAACGGCTGGCCAGCCTGGCCGACCCCCGTGCGCTGCGTGCCGCGGTGGCGCTGCAGTTGCTGTGCCCGCAGGTGCCGTTGGTGTTCATGGGCGAAGAAACCGGCGCGCGGCAGCCATTCCTCTACTTCACCAGCCATTCGCCGGAACTGGCCAAAGCGGTGCGCGACGGCCGCCGCCGCGAATTCGCCGCCAGCGCGGCCTTCGGCGACGATGCGCGCGCCGCGGCCATCCCCGATCCCAACGACCCGGCAACGTTCGAAGCGTCGCGGCCTGCGCTGGCGGACGACGCCGACTGGGCCCCCTACTACCGCGAGCTGCTGTCGATCCGGCGGCGCGAGCTGCTGCACCGGCTGCCGGGCAGCCAGTCCGCCGGCGTCGACATCCTTGGCCCCGCGGCGCTGTGCGCGCGCTGGCATCTGGTGGACGGCGTGGAGCTGAGCCTGTGGCTGAACCTGGGCGACGAAGCGGTGCCCGCCACCCACTCCTGCCGCGACCAACGCACTGCGCTGCACGAGAGCGCGCCGGGCGCTGCTGCGGAGCTTTTCGCCGGCATGCTGCCGCCGCTGGCCTGCGTCGCCACCCTGTGCGAGCCCGCCGCGGCGCGCCCCAGGTAATGCCGGCCAAGGCAGCCACCGCGCCGGCAACAGCGCGCGGCCTGCCGCGCGCCACCGCCCGGCTGCAGCTGCACCCTGCCTTCACCTTTGCCGATGCCGCCGGCGTGGTCGACTACTACGCCGCGCTTGGGGTCAGCCACCTGTACCTGTCGCCGGTCTGCGAGGCCAGGCCAGGCTCCACGCACGGCTACGACGTCACCGACTTCACCCGCGTGCGCGAGGAACTGGGCGGCGAGACGGGCCTGAAGGCGCTGGCTGCGCGCGCACGCAGCGCCGGCCTCGGGCTGATCGCCGATATCGTGCCCAACCACATGGCGGCTGACTGCACCCACAACGGCTGGTGGCGCGACGTGCTGGCGCGTGGACGCGCCAGTCCCCATGCCGGCTGCTTCGATATCGACTGGACGCCGTGCGACCCGGCGCTGCATGGCAAGGTCCTGTTGCCGATCCTGGGGCAGCCGTACTGGGACACGGTCGTCGCCGGGGAGCTGCAGTGGGTGCCCGCGAGCGGCGAGCAGCCGGCCCACGTACGGTACTTCGACCATGTGCTGCCGCTGGCGCCGGACAGCCCTGAAGCGGAGGCCACCGCCGACCCCGGCTGGTACGACACCACGCAGCACGCCGGACGCACCCGGCTGCATGCGCTGCTGGAGCGTCAGCACTACCGGCTGGCCTGGTGGCGCACCGCTGCCGCCTCGCTGAACTGGCGCCGCTTTTTCGAGATCAGCGACCTGGTCGGCGTGCGCGAGGAAGACCAGCAGGTCTTCGACGCGGTCCATGCGCTCGTCTTCCGCCTGCTGCGCGAAGGCTGGATCGACGGCGTGCGCGTGGACCATGTCGACGGCCTCGCCGATCCCGCCGGCTACTGCCGCCGCCTGCGCGCCGGACTCGACCGGCACGCCGCCGCGCGGCCGCCGCCGCTGCAGCTGGAGCGCCCTTGGCTGGTGGTCGAAAAAATCCTCGGCAGCAGCGAACGGCTGCCGCCGGACTGGCAGGTCGATGGCACCACCGGCTACGACTTCATGGATGACGTGGCCGCAGTGCTGCACGACCAGGCCGGCGAAGCTGCGCTGACGGCGCTGTGGGCCATCACCAGCGGCGACGCGCGCCCGTATGCCGAGCACGTGCGCGCGGCCCGCTGCCTTGTGCTGCGGCGGCACCTCGTTACCGAATGCGAGGGCCTGACCGCCCGCCTGCACGCCAGCGCGCAGCAGGAGCCCGGCACGCGCGACCTCACGCCGGCCGCGCTGCGGCACGCGCTGATGGCGCTGATGGCGGCCGTGCCGGTCTACCGCAGCTACTACGACGCGCAGCCGTCGGCACGCGACGCGGCCGCGGCACATGCCGATGACGCCATGGTCGATCAGGCCCTGCAGTCTGCGCGCAGCGGCCTGGCGCCGGACGAGGCCGTGGCGCTGGCATTCATCGCCGGCTGCCTGCGCACGCAGGCAGCGCCTGACAGCGACACCGGCGTGCTGCGCCGCCGCCTGCAGCAGCTGATGCCGGCGCTCGCGGCCAAGGCCGGCGAGGACACCGCCTTCTACCGCTATGGGCGGTTGCTGTCGCGCAACGAGGTTGGCAGCGACCCGGCGCGGCTGGCCATGCCGCCGGCGCAGTTCCACGCCCGCATGGCCGCGCGCCGGCTGGCCGTCCCGCATGCGATGCTGGCCACTGCCACGCACGACCACAAGCGCGGCGAGGACACGCGCATGCGGCTGGCCGTGCTGAGCGAACTGCCGGGCACCTTCGCCGACGCGGTCGCCGCGTGGGAGCGCGACTGCGCGCCGCTGCTCGCCACGCTGCCGCGCGCGCCCGACGCGGCCGACCGGCTGATGCTGTACCAGGCGCTGGTAGGGACCTGGCCAATGGAGCATGCCGGCGACGCCGAGCCTGTACCTGACGCACTGCTGGCGCGGATTTCCGCGTGGCAGGTCAAGGCCATCCGCGAAGCCAAGCGCCATGGCAACTGGACCTGCCCCGATACCGAGTACGAAGCGGCATGCGAGGCCTTCCTGCGCGGCATCGCGGCCGCGTGGCCACAGGGCGTGCTGGCGCAGATCGGCCGCTTCTCGCAGCGCATCGCCACCGCCGGTGCCCTCAACAGCCTGGCGCAGGTAATGGTGGAACTGACCGCCCCCGGCATTCCCGACCGTTACCAGGGCACCGAGGGTTGGGACCTGAGCCTGGTCGATCCGGACAACCGCCGCGCGCCGGACTTCGGGCGGCTGCAGGCACGGCTGGCGTGCGGCGCGGGCTGGGCGCACTGGCTGGCGCACTGGCGCGACGGCCGGCTCAAGCAGCAGCTGGTGCGCCATGTGCTCGCGGCGCGTGGCGCCGACCCCGCGCTGTTTGCCGATGGCCAGTACAGCATGCTGGCCGCGCAGGGCACGCTGGCGCAGCAGGTGCTGGCATTTGCGCGCAGCACCGCTGCGCGCCAGGCCGTCACCGTGGTCACGCGGCTGTCAGCGGCGCTGGTCGACCCGGCCGTGCCGCGCATTCCGCCGGCATGCTGGGGCGACACCACGCTGAACCTTGGCGCGCCGCAGCCAGGCCGCTGGATCGACGCGCTGACGGGGCACCCGCTCGACGCGCCGGCGGGGCGCCTGCGCCTGCGCGACGTACTGGGCGGGCTGCCGGTGGCACTGCTGCTGCGCGAGCCATGAAGCGCTCGTCACAGGCTGGACAACCGGGAGATCGTGGCTTGCGAAATGATCGGGGTCAGCGGCGGCCGCGGGGCGCTCGGCGCTGCATAGGGTCCAGGCACTCCATGCGGACCATTCAGCCCATGCGGGTCGTGGGGGACCGCCTGGCCATGGTGGAATGGGCGGGCTCCGGCGGGCGGCTCGCGCAGCGCCTGGCTGGGCGAGGCGCCGCGGTCCTGCGGCAGGTAGGGCCGGATCACGACGGCGACGTAGTCGTCTTCCTTCGGCGTCACCACGATATAGGCAAGCCCGGACATGACCAGCCCCACTTCGCCCAGTTCGGTGGCGATGCGCGCCACGATAAAGCGCTGCAGCAGCAGCGGGTTGACACTGTCGTCGATCGCAAGCGCGGCGGTGCAGATGGTCAGGAAGCAGCGCTCGACTTCGCGGCAGACCACCACCACTTCATCGAGCGCGTAACCGGAACGGCTGGCACGCACCAGGACCGAGACGCCGGAACTCGGCGCGGCGCGATGCCAGCCGGGCTTGATCTTGAAACTGGGCAGCGTCAACCCCGAGCCCGTGTCCTGCGCGACCGTGTTAAAGCGCTGGGCGAAATCCAGGGGGGTGATCGCGAGCAGCTGGCGTTCGACCGGCGCCGAGGAAACCGACACTGACGAGGCCAGGATGACGGTGGACAGGATGCTGGCGAAATTCATTTCTACCCTCGCAACAGGATGTGCCGCTCCCCCGGGCCGGCTGCCCTGATAGGCCCCGCCAGCACGCGGCCAACGGAGCCGCCGCGGCGTGGGGCCGGCGTGGCGGGTTGTGCTCGGCGGCACATGCCGTACGCCAGTTCTGGCCAGCATTGCTTTCACTATAGACAGGGCGGCACGCAAGCACACGCTACGCAAGCGGCGCGCCACCTGTTGCAGTGCGCACCGCCGCGGGCGGCCCCGACGGCACCATTCACGCTGTCCGCGGGACGCGTGCACTTTCTGCTGCTACTGTAAAAAGTACGGCGCCGGCCGACTGTGAAGCGCCTCCGCATGGCCTGCTACGCTGCGGCGCAAGGCGCACAACCCGCCCTCACGGCCGGCGGGAACGGAGCTTGCAGGTCTGGGGCAGGTGCGGGCAACGTTGCGCAGCCCGCCGCTCACGCAGTACGGTATGCCGTACAGGAGGATCGCCATGAGATGTCGTGCTCGCTCCCGCATTCGCCGCCTGGCGCTGCCGCTGGCGGTACTGGTCATGGCAGCTGCGCCGGCGGTGCCCGCGGCGCCCACCGACGCCCCCGCGGCCCCCTCCTCCACGGGCCGCACCGCCGCGCCGCGCGACACCGAAATTGCCAGCGACCGCGCCATCACCTCCGAAGTCCGTGCGCGCCTGGCAAGCGCAGGCACGCTGGATCCGGCGAAGATCCGCGTGTCGACCATGGACGGCGTCGTCAAGCTTGAAGGCTCGGTGCGCGACGACAAGCAGCGCGCCCTGGCCATGGAGCTGGCGCGCTCGGTACGCGGCGTGACCGCGGTATCCGACGAACTTCGTGCCGGTACGGATTAACGATGCCGACACCCGCACGAATATCTGCCCTGGAGACACCATGAGCACCCATCGCCAACCCGACCATGACACCACCCGGCGCCGCAGCGAGCCGAGGCCGGATCCGCACAAGGGCGGGCCTGACACCGAACATGAACGCGGCAAGCCGGGACGCGACCGCCGCCACGATGTCGAGCGCGAGCACGATATTCCCGACGAGAACGGCGAGCCGCCCTCGGTGCGGCGCCGCGGCGGCAATCCGGAGGAAAGCGAACC
Source organism: Cupriavidus phytohabitans (assembly GCF_017815025.1). Lineage (NCBI taxonomy): Bacteria > Pseudomonadati > Pseudomonadota > Betaproteobacteria > Burkholderiales > Burkholderiaceae > Cupriavidus > Cupriavidus phytohabitans. Next base: position 8,978 of record NZ_JAGIQB010000040.1, on the reverse strand, counting down.
TCCGGTGGAAAACACCTGACCGCTGCCACGATGCCACACCGCACCGCACAGGACAGACCCACAGGAGAGACCATGAGCAAGACCGTACGCACCGGCGCCCAGGCTTCCGCCGGCGGCGGCCGCCCGCGTGACAAGACCGCGACGGGCGCCGCGCGGGCGCAGGCCGGCAAGATCCCCAGCACGCTGGATCCGGATCTCGAGCAAGAGATCAATGACATCGAGAGCGAGATCGAGATCGAGCAGCGCGACGAAGACTCGCACCTGCCGCCGGAAGACGAAATCCCGGAAGAAGAGATTGCCGACGAGGTGGTGCGCGCGGCCGAAGGGTTGCCGGCCGAGGTGCCGGTCGACAAGGCCGACCGTACCGATGAGCGCGAAGAGCAGCCGCCCCATCCGCCGCGGACCAGCGAGGACTGACGCACTGGTCAAAGCGAAGGGCGGCGGCTCAGTGAACCTGCGCCGCCGCCCTCGCCGTTCTCCGGCCCCTCATTCGGAAGCCAGCAACCCGTAGCGCTGCACGCGGATGTGGTTGATCACGTCCTGCACGCCGAATACGTGCTCCGCGATATCCTCGATATCGTACTTGGTGCGGCGGTCGTTGACCTTGCCCTCCAGCATCACCACCCCTTCCTGCACTCGGACTTCGACGTCGCTGACATCGAGCTCGTCATCGCGCGCCAGCCGGTTGCAGACCTCATCGTGGATGCGGTCGTCGTCGCGCCGGTAGTTGCGCGGGCCGGCGGGACGTCGCTGCGAGGGGGTGTCCCACTCGTCGCCAATGCCGCCATAGCCGCGTGCCTCGCGCTCATAACGCTCGTCCTGCCAGCGCCGATAGCCATAGCGCTCAGGCTCGCCATAGCCTCCATCTCGCTCATGGCGCTCATGGCGCTCATTGCGCTCGTAGGGGCCGCGGCCCGCGCCCGCCGGACTGCGCTGCGACCATTCATCCTCGTAGCGCGCATCGTCACGTCCACTGGCGCCATAAGGGGGACGCTCGCTCGGCCAGCGCCATTCCTCGACGTACAGCCCATACCACTCTTCGTCGCCGGGCGTCACGTCCTGGGTCTGGTCGCGCGGCAGGCGCTCGGCGGTGTTGCCGTAGCGGCCACCGCTGAGCCCGCGCTGGCGCCGGTTGCGCGACTGGGCCGGGATACCGCTGTAGCCCTGGTCATTGCTGCCGTACTGCTGGTCGGCGCGCCTGCGCAGGTAGTTGTCGTCGCTCTGTCTCATCGTCGTGCTCCTATGTTTGCCCGGTGTTTGCCTATGCTTCGGGACCCATCTCCGCGCCCGCGGCGGCCGAAGACGATTGCGCCAGCGGCACCTCGAAGCAGGCCAGCAGCGGCAGGTGGTCGGAGGCGACCCGCGCCAGCGGCGAGCGGTGGCTGGCCACCGAGACCAGGTGTGCGCGCGGCGAGACCCAGATCCGGTCCAGCGCGAATATCGGCATGCGCGAGGGAAATGTCGCCGTGTGCGGGGTCTGTTCGAAATATGCGTGCAGCCAGCGCAGCGGACGTCCCCACAAGAACCACTCGTTGACGTCGCCCAGCAGGATGGTGGGCAACGGCGGCGCCGCGGCCACGTAGTTCAGCAGTCGCTGCACCTGGTGGCGCCGCTCGCCGGGGCGCAGCCCCAGGTGCGTGGCAATGACGCGCAGCGCGCTGGCGTGCCCCGATGCGGTACAGGCGAGCGTGACGTCGATCGCGCCGCGCGCCTCGCAGCCTTTCACCGTGAGATCGATCTGGTTGACCGCCTGCGGCGCGAAGCGCGTCAGCAGGGCATTGCCATAATCCGCATTGCCGCGCACGCGGGTAAAGCCCGACACCACGTGCATGCCGGTGTGCCCGGCCAGGTATTCCAGCGTGTGGTCGTTGCTGCTGCCCGACTCGACTTCCTGCAGCGCGACGATATCGGCGCCGAGTTCTTCCAGCACCGCAGCGATCCGGTCGGGCCGGTAGCGGCGGTCGGTGCCGACCCCGCGATGGATGTTGTAGCTGACCACCGTCATGCGCGCGAGCCCTACGGACGGCAGGGGGCCGCAGCGCAGCGCCTGGCTGGCATCCGGCACGCCGAACTGGTCATTGGCCGCTTGCGCAGGATTTACAAGAGGCGGTAAGTCCGGTTGCATTCGCATTTTTTCGCGCCTTCGCGACTGGAAAGGCTGGAAAGGCCGTTGCCCGCGTGGCGGCATGATGCCGCGCACGCGGCAGGCGGCCGTTGCGAAAATTGGCCTGTCAGGTGCTCAGGATCAGGCACCATCCAGGAACTGGCTGCGCGGGCCAACGCGGCGGCCGAGTTCCGGACTGACCCAGCGCGTTCCTTCCATGTACGGGTCAGCCGTGCGCTGCGCGGGCGGGCTGGTCATGCCGGGCTGCGCCGGCACGGTAGAAGGCTGGGCCTCGGGCGCCGGCCCGAGGTCCTGGCGCGTGGAAGTGTTGGCACCCTGCGTGTACGGGTCGAACTTGTCGGTGCTGCGCGCACCCTGCGAATAAGGATCATAGCTGCCGCGCGGCGTGCCAGGCGTCATCTGGGCCATGGCGGGAATCGCAGCGGCGGCGAACGCGACAGCGGCGAGAAATCGGCTGGGTCGGATATGCTTCATGGTTACCTCCGTTCATGGCGCGATGTGCGCGCCAGCAACCATGAGCAAGCGAAAGGCGTGCCTGTGGCGTGTGGCCCTGGCTACGCCCCCTCGCTTGCGGCAAGCGGCTCACGCCACGCCGGCTTTGGCCCGCGCACCGTCCCGCTCCGTCCCGGCCTTGCCGCGCGCCAGCACCGGCACCAGCGCCGCGCCGGTATGGCTTGCCGGGATCCGCGCCAGCGATTCCGGATCGGCTGCGCCGACGATGGTGCCGCCGCCCGCGCCGCCTTCCGGCCCCAGGTCGATGATCCAGTCGGCCTCGGCGATCACGTCGAGGTCATGCTCGATCACCACCACGCTGTGGCCACCGTCGGCCAGGCGGTGCAGCACGCGGATCAGGCGCGCCACGTCGGCCATGTGCAGGCCGACGGTCGGCTCGTCCAGCACGTACAGCGTATGCGGCGCCTTCTGGCCGCGGCGCGTGATGTCGTCGCGCACCTTGCTCAGCTCGGTGACCAGCTTGATGCGCTGCGCCTCGCCGCCGGACAGCGTCGGCGACGGCTGGCCCAGCGTCAGGTACCCCAGCCCCACGTCCTTCATCAGCTGCAGCGGGTGCGCAATATTGGACATCGATGCAAAAAATTCCACCGCTTCGTCGATCTCCATGGTCAGCACGTCGCCGATGTTCTTGCCGCGCCAGGTGACGGCGAGTGTCTCGGGATTGAAGCGCTGCCCGTGGCAGACGTCGCATGGCACTTTCACGTCCGGCAAGAAGCTCATGCCGATGGTGCGCACGCCCTGCCCTTCGCACGCGGGGCAGCGGCCATCGCCGGTGTTGAATGAAAAGCGCGACGCGGTATAGCCGCGCGCACGCGCCTCAAGCGTATCGGCAAAAAGCCGGCGGATGGTGTCCCATACGCCGATATAGGTGGCCGGGCACGAACGCGGCGTCTTCCCGATCGGGGTCTGGTCGACTTCGAGCACGCGGTCGATCGATTCCCAGCCGGTGATGGCGTCGCAGCCGTACCAGTCGTGGTCGACCTTGAGCGGCTTCTTCGCCGTCGACTTGCTTGTCTTCGCCTCTTCCCTGGCCGCATTGCGCGCGCGGCGCGTGGCCGGCGACGACAGCACCGAACGGCCCACCGCGTCGAGCAGGTTGGTCATCAGCACGTCGCGCGCCAGCGTCGACTTGCCCGAGCCCGACACGCCGGTGATCGCCACCAGGCGCGACAGCGGGATGCGCGCGTTCACGTTGCGCAGGTTATGCAGTGAAGCGCCGTGCACGGTCAGCCATTCGGCCGGATCGGCCGGCTTGCCAGCCGCGCCCGGCCGTACCGGGCGGCGCGCCTGCAGCGGGTGGATGATCGGCTGCGCCAGGAACTGGCCGGTGGTGGATGCCGGCGCCGCGGCAAGGTCCGCCACGCCGCCCTGCGCCACCAGCGTGCCGCCGCGCTTGCCCGCGCCGGGGCCGATGTCGATGATGTGGTCGGCGCGGCGGATGGTGTCTTCGTCATGCTCGACCACCACCAGCGTGTTGCCCTTGTCGCCCAGCTTGCGCAGCGCATCGAGCAGGATCTGGTTGTCGCGCGGGTGCAGGCCGATGGTGGGCTCGTCCAGCACGTAGCACACGCCCTGCAGGTTGCTGCCGAGCTGCGCCGCGAGGCGGATGCGCTGCGCCTCGCCGCCGGACAGGCTCGGCGCGGCGCGGTCCAGGCTCAGGTAGCCCAGGCCTACTTCTTCCAGGAACTGCAGCCGGCTGCCGATCTCGCTGACCACGTCGCGCGCGATCTCGGCGTCGCGGCCGGCCAGGCGCAGGCCGTCGACCCAGCGGCGGGTATCGGACACGGTCCATTGCGCCACGTCGACGATAGCCTGCGTGTCGAACGTGACCGCGCGCGCCACCGGGTTCAAACGCGTGCCGTGGCAGTCGGGGCATGGTGCTTCGCCCACGCCTTCCGGTTCCAGCTCCTCCGACGGCAGGCTCTGCTCGCGGCCGCGGTTGTCGTCGGCCAGCACGGTATCGTCGAACGCCGCACGCTGCTCGCGCGTCAGCGCCAGGCCGGTGCCGACGCAGCTGCCGCACCAGCCGTGCTTGCTGTTGTACGAGAACATGCGCGGGTCGAGTTCCGGATAGCTGGTGCCGCACTCGGGGCAGGCGCGCTTGGTCGAGAACACCTTGACCTCGCCCACGTGCGCGGTGCCGCCATTGGTCATGGCGTGGTCCAGCCCGTCGAGCGGCGCCAGCAGGTGCATCACGCCCTTGCCCGCTTCCAGGGCCTGCGCCAGCAGTGCGCGCAGTTGCTGTTCGTTCTCCGGCGTGACGACCAGGTCGCCGACCGGCAGCTCGATGGTGTGCTCGCGGAAACGGTCCAGGCGCGGCCATGGATCGACCGGCAGGAACTCGCCATCGACACGCAGGTGCGTATTGCCGCGCGCCTTGGCCCATTTGGCCAGATCGGTATAGACGCCCTTGCGGTTGACCACCAGCGGCGCCAGCAGGCCGACGTGCTGGCCGCGATGGTCGCGCAGCAGTTGGGCGGCGATCGATTCCGGGCTCTGCGACGTCACCGGCGCGCCGTCATGCACGCAGTGCTGGATGCCCAGCTTGACGTACAGCAGGCGCAGGAAGTGCCAGACTTCCGAGGTGGTCGCCACCGTGCTCTTGCGGCCACCGCGCGACAGGCGCTGCTCGATCGCGACAGTGGGCGGGATGCCGTAGACCGCATCGACCTCGGGCCGGCCCGCCGGCTGCACGATCGAGCGCGCATAGGCGTTGAGCGATTCCAGGTAGCGCCGCTGGCCTTCGTGGAACAGGATGTCGAACGCCAGCGTCGACTTGCCCGAGCCGGACACCCCGGTGACCACGTTGAACTTGCCGTGCGGGATATCGACGTTGAGCGACTTCAGGTTGTGCTCGTGCGCGTTGACGATGCGCACCACGTCCTCGCCCTCGACCTCGCGGCGCGCGCGGCGCGCCTGCAAAACCGCCTGCAGCGGCACGCCCTCGGACTCGGCGCCGGCGGCGCGTTCAGCGGCAAGGGTGCCGGCTTCGCCGAGCGCCGCGTCGTAGTGGATCAGCGCCTGGCCGGTATGAGACCCGGCGCAGCCCTTCACGTCCTCGGGCGTTCCGGTGCAGACCACGCGGCCGCCGGCATCGCCGCCTTCAGGACCCAGGTCGATCAGCCAGTCGGCGGCGCGGATCACGTCGAGGTTGTGCTCGATCACGATCAGCGAATGGCCGCTGTCGAGCAGCTTGCCGAAGGCCAGCATCAGCTTGGCGATATCGTCGAAGTGCAAACCCGTGGTCGGCTCGTCGAACATGAACAGGCGGCGCGGCAGCGTGCTGGCGCGGGTGCGCGACGGCGTGGCCTGCGCGGCCTCGGCCAGGAAGCCGGCCAGCTTCAGGCGCTGCGCCTCGCCGCCCGACAGCGTCGGCACGGGCTGGCCCAGCTTCATGTATTCGAGGCCGACATCGACAATGGGCTGCAGCACGCGCAGCACCGCGGCATCGCCGGCGAAATACGACGCCGCTTCACTGACCGTCAGTTCCAGCACGTCGGCAATGCTGAGCGCGCGCGGTGGCTGCCCGGCGATGGCGCGCTCGATCTTCACCTCCAGCACTTCGGGGCGGTAGCGGGTGCCGTCGCAATCCGGGCAGCGCAGGTAGACGTCGCTGAGGAACTGCATTTCGACGTGCTCGAAGCCTGAGCCGCCGCAGGTCGGGCAGCGCCCGTCGCCGGAGTTGAAGCTGAAGGTGCCGGCGGTATAGCTGCGCTGCAGCGCCATCGGCGCCTTGGCGAAGATCTTGCGGATCTCGTCGAACGCGCCGACATAGCTGGCCGGGTTGGAGCGCGCGGTCTTGCCGATCGGCGACTGGTCGACGAAGACAACGTCATCGACGAGGTCCGCGCCGCTCAGCTTGCGGTATGCGCCCGGTGATTCGGTCGCCTTGCCGAAATGCCGCGCCATCGCCGGATGCAGCACGTCCTGCAGCAGCGTGGACTTGCCCGAGCCGGACACGCCGGTCACGCAGACCAGCCGCTGCAGCGGGATCTCGACGGTGACGTCCTGCAGGTTGTGCTCGGTCGCGCCTTCCAGCACGATGCGCGACAGCTTGTCGTCGACGGGGCGGCGTTGCCAGTGCGAGGCATCGGCCACGCGGCGGCGCCCGCCGAGATAAGCACCGGTGAGCGTGTCGGCATTGCGGATATCCGACGGCGTGCCGTCGAAGATGATGTTGCCCCCGCGCTCGCCCGGACCGGGGCCCATGTCGATCAGGCGGTCGGCGGCGAGCATCACCGAAGGATCGTGCTCGACCACCACCAGCGTATTGCCCGCGTCGCGCAGCCGGTGCATGGCCTCGACGATGCGGTTCAGGTCGCGCGGGTGCAGGCCGATGCTGGGCTCGTCCAGCACGAACAGCGTGTTGACCAGCGAGGTGCCTAACGCAGTGGTCAGGTTGATGCGCTGCACTTCGCCGCCGGACAGCGTGCGGCTCTGGCGGTCCAGCGTCAGGTAGCCCAGGCCGACGTCGCACAGGTACTTGAGCCGCGTGCGCACTTCGGCCAGCAGCAGCTTGAGGGCATCGTCCAGCATCGCGCTGGGCAGCGTCAGCGCGTCGAAGAAGCGGCGGATGCGCTCGATCGGCAGCAGCATCAGGTCGTGTACGGTCAGGCCCGGCAACGCTTCGAGCTGGGTGCGGTCCCACTCCACGCCGCGCGGCAGGAAACGGCGTCCGGCTGCCAGCACGGCGTCGGCATTGTCCTTCGAGCCCAGGCGCCACAGCAGCGATTCGGTCTTCAGGCGCGCGCCGCCGCAGGTTTCGCACGGGGTGTAGCTGCGGTACTTGGACAGCAGCACCCGGATGTGCATCTTGTACGCCTTCGACTCCAGATAGCTGAAGAACCGCATCACGCCGTACCACTGCTTGTTCCACTGGCCGTTCCAGTCGGGCGAGCCATGGACGACCCAGTGGCGCTCGGCCTCGGTCATGTCGGCCCAGGGCGTGTCGCGCGGGATGCCGGCCTTGCCGGCGTAGCGCATCAGGTCGTCCTGGCATTCTTTCCAGGCCGGGGTCTGCATCGGCTTGATCGCGCCTTCGCGCAGCGACTTGCGCGCATCGGGAATGACCAGCCCGAGGTCGACCCCGATCACGCGGCCGAAGCCCCGGCAGGTTTCGCAGGCGCCGTAGGCGGAGTTGAACGAGAACAGCGCGGGTTGCGGGTCGGCATAGCGCAGGTCGCTGTCCGGGCTATGCAGGCCGGTGGAGAAGCGCCACACGGGGCCATCGTCGCCATCGGCCAGCACATAAATGTTGACGCGTCCGCCGCCGCGCTTGAGCGAGGCTTCGATCGCCTCCACCACGCGCACCTTCTCGGCAATGCCGATGCGGAAACGATCGGCCACCACGTCCAGCAGCTTGCGCGCCCCGGTCGGCGACTGCACCACGCGCTGCGCCTGCACGCGCGTGTAGCCGCTGACGGAGAGCCACTGTTGTACCTCTTCCTCGGTGGTCGATTCCGGCAGTTCCACCGGGAAGGTCACCACCAGCCGCGCATCGTGGTGCGGCTGCCCTTGCGCCGTGCGCGCCAGCAGCTCGGCGTAGATCGTCTCCGGCGAATCGTGGCGCACCGGCTGCGCGGTCTGCTTGTCGAACAGCTCAGCCGCGCGCGCGTAAAGCAGCTTCAGGTGGTCGTTCAGCTCGGTCATCGTGCCAACCGTCGAGCGCGAGCTGCGCACCGGGTTGGTCTGGTCGATGGCGATCGCCGGTGGCACGCCGTCGACGCGCTCGACCTGCGGGCGATCCATCCGGTCCAGGAACTGGCGCGCGTAGGCGCTGAAGGTCTCGACGTAGCGGCGCTGGCCCTCGGCATAGAGCGTGTCGAACACCAGGCTCGACTTGCCGGAGCCGGACGGCCCGGTCACCACGGTCATCTCGCCGGGGCGCAGGTCGAGGTCGACATCCTTGAGGTTGTGCTGGCGGGCGCCGCGAATGCGAATCAGCTGCTTGCTCGACACGATTTTTTCTTTCGGATCAATGCGTTAAGGGAGGGACAGGCGTGGACGGCGGGTGGCCAGGGGGCCAGGGGGCCAGGGGGCCTGGAGCAAACCACCATAGCACAGGGCCTGGGCAGGTCCGGGAAGGTCTGCCCCAGATACTGTACATCCATACAGTGTAACAGTTTCGAAAAGGATTCGTATCGGTCTGGATGACGCCGTTGTGTAGGAAACCGGAATTAGCCGAACTACGCGCGCTTTCGCTGGCCTAGAAGTCCGGAATTAGTCAGTATGACTCCCCTAGGGTGGGGCAAAAGGCTGGCCTGCCGCGAGGAATCAAACGCGGGTTAGCATGACTGCCAGAGCCGCACGGTGTGGACAGTGCCACACCCAGGCGATTTCC
>NZ_JAGIQB010000301.1:0-266 GCF_017815025.1 Cupriavidus phytohabitans | reverse complement strand
GCGGCCTACGCCCGGCATGGGGATCGTTCAATAGTGGGTCGACGCAGCCACTATCCCAAACTCACCTGGCGTAGCAGCTTCGAACCACTAATCACATCGAACGGAAATCACCACCGCCCGAACCACCCACGCCGATGAATGGATAGCCAGCCGCTCAGGCGACGCGCTTTTTGGTTACTTTTTGCCGCTCCCCTCCATGTCAGGATAGATGTCGCCCCGCCGCCTTTCGATGAAGGACAATGGAGGGCGGAAGCGGTTGGAGAATG
>NZ_JAGIQB010000300.1:0-266 GCF_017815025.1 Cupriavidus phytohabitans | reverse complement strand
ACGCCTTCCCTAATCGGTTAAGCTTGCCACTGAATGTAAGTCGCTGACCCATTATACAAAAGGTACGCCGTCACCCCGCTTTAAGCGCTCTCGCGCTTAATCCGCTTTGCGCGCCAGTGGTGCTATTTCACACTGGGGTCTTTTGACGATTTTTACTGTCGAAAAAATCGCCGAAAGCGCTTAAAGCGGGGCTCCGACTGTTTGTATGCATGCGGTTTCAGGATCTATTTCACTCCCCTCCCGGGGTTCTTTTCGCCTTTCCCTCA